>NZ_JACIFT010000007.1:0-268215 GCF_014197575.1 Rhizobium sp. BK538 | reverse complement strand
GGTTGCGATCGCAGCCTCTCATTCATGGCGATGAGACGACGGTCCAAGTCCTCAAGGAAAAGGACAAGGAAGCCACCAGCACGTCGTACATGTGGGCCTATCGCAGCAGCGAGGATAGTGACGAGCCGATCGTGCTTCTCGACTACCAGCCCGGCCGCGGTCAGATCCACCCGCAGACCTTCCTTGGTGACTACCAAGGCATACTCGTCACTGATGGCTATACAGCCTGGCGCACATTGAATGGCGCAACCCATGTCGGATGCATGGCGCATTCCCGGCGGCGCTTCGTCGAGGCCCTCAAAACCAGGAAGAATGGAGGCGGACCGCCGGAACAGGCGCTCCGGTTCTTCGAGCAGCTCTACCGCATCGAAAAGCAGGCAAGAGACAAAACCCCAGATGCCGGGGAGACGACGGCTGACTGCATTCGCCGTTTCCGCCAACAGCACAGCCTGCCTGTTCTGAATGCTCTAAAGGTGTGGCTCGACAATATCGCGCCAAAGGTCGTGCCGGATACCAAGCTCGGCGAAGCCGTGTCCTACACCCTGAACCAATGGGATTACCTGACGCGTTACACCAGCGACGGCACGATGCCGATCGATAACAACATCTTGGAACGCGAGATCAGAGTTTTTGCCACCGGAAGAAAATCGTGGCTGTTCAGCGATACCGCTGACGGAGCCAGGGCCAGCGCCGTGATCTACAGTCTCATGCTGACTTGCCGCGCCTGCGGCGTCGACCCGCTCGCCTGGCTGCGCCACGTGCTCACAGAGTTGCCGCAGCGGGGCGAAGCGGCCGAAATCGGCGACCTGCTGCCGTTCAACTTCTCCAAGACTACTGCGGCCGGATAGAGCCGGATCTCGCTACCAATGCGCGCACGTTCATCGGTCTTGCCGTCGTCAATGCGCATCGAAAATCGCGCTTACGATTTATCTAACTCAGATTGAAGATGTTGACGCGGTCCCGTTATTCGAACGCATTGGCACTCTGCTTGAGAGGGAACGACCGGGTTCCATCGACGCGGGTGTCACACGAGGCGGATTTCAGGGCAGCGGCAAACCCATAGAAACGACCCGCCTAGCTATCTCTCAAGCGCGAGTTGGCCAAGGAAAATTCCGTGCCGATCTTATTGAGATGTGGGGAGCGAAATGCTGTGCGACTGGACTCGATATCGAGAGCCTATTAGTTGCGTCTCATATACACCCTTGGTCGGCCTCGGATGATCAGGAACGCCTTGACCCTTACAACGGGCTGCTCCTTTCTGCGGCCCTGGACGCGGCCTTCGATAGGGGTCTAATAACTTTGTCGCCGGAGGGGAGTTGGGATGTCGTGTCAAACCTCACCGAGGCGCAGCTAACACAGGCGGGTCTTGATAAGCTTCAGCAACAGAAAGTGAGGGGTCTGACGGATAGGCATGAGGTTTATCTTTCGAGACATCGCCGACTTGCGCAGGAGCAAGCTGCTGCTCGTTCGCCGAACATGTCCTCCTAATCTAGAGAGGGTAGCTCTCAACGTTTAGGGCGCTGTTTGCGACGCCTTTTCAATCATGGCCTCGCTGGCGGCGGTCACGGCTTCGTCCAAGTCGTCGACCTCGTCGGCTAAGTTGTCCTGCTCAGCCGCTTGCAATTCGCTGGTTGCCCGCTTGCTAACTTCGACTTCGATTGCCTCCCAAGTATCCTTGAAAACCTTATACTCGTCGGGAAGATCAGGAGGAGACTTGTCTGCCAGATTCTTGCGAAGCCATGGTTTTACTATGCCCTCGTCCTCCATGAATGAGTCCAAGAAGCTATGAACGGCATCAGCCTTTAGGGCTTTGCCAGCAACTGCCATGAGATCTCTTTCTCGATCGCGAACCTTTCGACGCGCGGCGCTGCGTTCAACATCGAGCGCTACGACCGGGTAAGGACGATCTCCCAAAACGCCCTTCATGGATTGTCGGCCAGCATACGTGAATTCTACCCCCTTCATGGGAGCCTCGTCTCCATACTTTGAAATCAACCACGCGAGTTCGACAGACATCGACAACTTATCGGCGGAACAATATTTTCCGGTTCGAAACCCTGAATCTATCTCCCGGCCAAGAAAATCGAACCGAGCTGGCCGAGCATCAGCGTTCAACTCAACTCCCTCGTCTGGGAGGTCCCAGGTCGCGGTGGTAGTCATGTTCGAAGTATCGCCTGGATCGAACACTTGCACAGTGACATTGGGGAAAGGGAACGCAGCGATCCATCCATAGCCCTTTACGTCGAGGGCAATATTTTCCTGGGAATCAAGGTATCTGCCGTATTGCTCAAGAGCGTCCACAAACGATTTCGTGCAGACTACCAAGTGACAAAGACAGGATATTTGGCAGCAAAATACGATCTCGTCCCCGATGGTTTTCCAGACTTGCGGGGATACATAGTCATCCGACCACGTAGCGGGCTTATCAACTTTCTCGAAGGCCCTTCTGACCTTGTCGGGAAAATCGCGGTAAAAATGTCTAATTTGCCCTACCCAAGCAGGGTTGGGGGAGGCAGAATCCATGCTTGGCCCGTTGTGCCGAGCCTTAAAACTTGTTGAGCCGACCAAATCAACCGATAAGAACAACCGGAGGCGGTATTCAGGGCACGTTTTCGCCATCAAATAAGACTTAGATTCTTCGCTCTAATTTCTGCCGCCGCGGCGCTCACGCCGAACTTGCTGGCGACAAGCGACAAACTCTTTCTGCATTCAATGAATGCCTCTTTAAAAGCCTTGCCTCCCATGAGGAATCCAGCGGCAAACCAATTCGCCTCCCACTCAGCACGTTGCTGAATCTGATCAGTCTCATCTACCCAGCGAGTAGCTATCATCGGTGTGCCGGGATATTTTTGCAGAAAAAGCGGATAGTGAAGTGCCAGGTGACCAAGCTCGTGCGCTATCGTAAATCGGTCGCGCTCTGGTGAGGTCATACTGGGCACAAAGATAGTAAAATCGGTAGCCGAGCGGATAATGATCGACTCGGGATACTCGCCGCTAAAGTTGATCGGATCCTTTATATGGATCTTGCCACCGAGACGTTTGACAAGCATCTCAATGTCATCGCCTGGCCCAAAAGACAGCTTCTTAGCGATCTCCTCGGCAAACGCATGAATCCGCTCCTTTGAGGCGCGTGTTGGAATTGGTTTGCTCTCTGACATCTCCCACCTGCTTTGACCGCTGTCGAAAGTGCGCACAGGATTCTCTTCCTATTCTAACTGATTCGGCTCGAATAGCTAGAAAACTGTTGACAGAAATTCGAGATAGAGTCCGATTTCGCGAATCGCTCACCAGCCCGGAATGCCTCTAACAGGCTGTTGAAGAAGTCAGTCGCGTTCGCACACGAAGCCGGAATCGTCTCCGTTGTGGATATAGATGTGCCCGACAAGGCGTCCAGCGGAGCCAAGGGCTGCCCATCCGCGACCACAGACCGGGTCATTCTCGTCTTGTCCTTCCCACGAGAACTCCGCACAGGCTGATCCATCGCGTGCGCCGTAGCGGACATCGAGAAAGCCCTTGAGCGCGACGAATGCGATTTCGCCGTCGGCCGTGCCCTGGAATGTCAGATGCGCCTCTTCGACGAGATCGAGGGCGTCATTGTCCCAGTTGTCCATCTCGACGATGCGCCAACGACCGGCGAAGGCCTTGGCGAAAGTAGAGACTCTCGCCATCAGCCTGTCTCCGTCATGAGCTTCGGCAGCCGCACAAGATTGTAGGCCGCTGCCGCGAAGGTGAAAGCCCATCCGACGCGGTCGCGACCGCGGAATTTTGTCTTGTCCTGCCCGCGACGGTTTTGATCCAGCCGAACGCCTCTTCGATACGCTTGCGAATACGGAGGCTGACCCCGTAGCCGGGATGGCGTGTCGTGCGTCCGTCGATAGCCGAGCGGCGACCATTGACGTTCTGTGCCACGTGGGGCGTCACCTTCATCGACCGCAAATCTTTGACGAAGTCCTTCGTGTCATAAGCCTTGTCGGCACCAAGCGTGATTGCCTGTGGCCGGTCGCAGAAGGGTTCAATCATGTGAAGAGCCGCGATGCGTTCGGCGTAACCGGTTGCTTCCGTCAGGTAAGCATTGACCAGAAGACCATGGCGGTTTTCCATCAACCCATGCCCCATGAAGGACAGCTTGGCCTCCTTGCCCTTTCCCTTCCTATACAGCTTTGCATCCGGATCGGTCGTTGATGCATGCGTCTCGTTGGAACGCTTTTCGCCATGGAAGTCTGCTTCCGCGTTGCGACCACCGCCATCCGACGGCGGTTCGTCCGAACCGTCCTTCGGCCTGAAGCTCTTCATCGACGCCCAGGCTTTGATCAGCGTGCCATCGACAGAGAAATGGTCTGTGGACAGCAGCCGCTTTACCTTGGGCTGGGAAAGGATTGCACCCAGGAACTTCGCAGCGATGTCACCCTCAAGCAACCGGTCGCGGTTCTTCGAAAACACTGAATGGTTCCAGGCGGGATCGTCAACGCCGATGTCGACGAACCAGCGGAAGAGAAGGTCGTATTCCAACCGCTCCATCAGAAGTCGCTCAGAACGGATCGAATAGAAGGCTTGCAGAAGCATGGCGCGAAGGAGCTTTTCTGGCGCAATCGAAGGCCGCCCGATCGGTGAATAAAGCGCTGCAAAATCTTGTTCCAATAAAACGAGCGCTTCGTTCACGATCTGCCGGATGGCCCGTGGAGGATGATCTTTTCGAACACGAGCCTCAAGATCCACATAGCTGAAGAGTTCGCCTGTCCTCACATCGCCGCCGCGCATCCATCAGCTCCAAATCGCAATAACGAGAGTGAATCACGACAAGAGCCCGTGCGCCATGCCTTTTTCAACAGCCTGCTAAACCTATCGGCGAGCCCGCGCCCATTCGACGAACAAAAGCGATAGCGGGAAATTTAAAATTTGCCGGATGTTTCCCAACCAGGTTCGATACTCCTCCGCCGGCAGGCAAGCCGCTGAATACAAAAAAGCAGGCTGCAGCCACGGTGTGAGCTCGTGGATTCGAGCTTTTCTCTGCCGGAAGTAATGAACATCGCCCAAGCGTGCCCGAATCTGGAAAAGAGCGCGCTGATCGAGTGTATGATTTAAAGCATCCAATCGTCGCGCTTGCACCGCCCCGATCTCTACAACCCCCCTCACAAATACCTCAAGAAGCCACGCCCTGGTGACGTGGAGGTGACGAATAGCGGGGCTCAGGATCAGATCTAAGATAGAGTTTTCCATATCCTGGAACGATATCTGGCCATCCGCCTTAAGCTCCTCCATAAGTAGGACGAGTTCTTTCGCGAAGGGAATAAGGCGAGCGTAGTTGTCGCGGATGAACTGGACGGATGCCGGATCTCTCGTTAGCTTCATAGCCCTGAGGAGCACTCGGATCATGCCAAGGTCCCAGAACTCCTTTTCAATCTCTTCAGAGATCGCTGCAACAAGATCAACGTTAGCGAGTTGGGCTAGAGGCTCGGTGCTGTCCTCCGCCTCATAAATTGTATAAAGGAGGTGTTCTACCGCTGATGCCTCGGCTTGATCTGCGTCTTCACCACTTAGGAGCTGTAAGTTTTCGCGATATATCTCAAATTGAATGACGCGCGTTTTAGATGACGCCAACGAAAGGCCTTCGCCGGCCCACAAGCTGTCCGCGAGGAATGCCAAGGCATCATAAGGATCTTGGCCATTTCGTATGAAAATGCGGAAATCGTCGACATAGCGAGAAACCAGATACCCCTCGCCGACCAGAGCCCTGTCGATATCTACAAGTGCGAGTTCAGCGAGAAGCCTCGATGCATTTCCGCCCACCGGTATTCCAAACGACTGCCTGGCGCGGATGTCACGTAGGAACGCTGTAATCAATCGGGTTTCTGTTGTTTCTCCCGCAGCTTCCCTGAGATTGTTTTCGAGGCGGTGATGGTAAATTCTCTGATAGAAGTCTGAGATGTCGGCCTCGATCACGTGAGTGAAGGCGCCGGGCTCCGCAAACTGGACCTGAGCAAACTGTGTCCAAAGCCAATTGCTATAACGGCAGCCCTCCGCGAACATCTTAAAATTGTCGCCGGGTTCATATCTATAGGAGAAACCCGGCCGTGCGTCGACATCGCCACGCGCCGCTTCAATTTGTGGGCCAACCGATGACGTCGCAGCGAGTAAGAATATAGCGTCGGTCGGATATAGCTGATGCGCAACCCGGAATCCGTGCCTGCTCTTCGGCACGAGAGAGTCCAGCGGACTAAGAGGCCTGAAGGTAGCAGTATTCTCGGCAGCAAGGGCGTCGGCGATCTCTTGCTTCTTTTCGCGCAAAAACTCAAATTCAAAGGGATAGGGGAAAATGTCGGTGTCGCCGTGTTCCACGATATGCTCAAGGCTCCAAAGCAGCGCCTGGCGGTCGAGATGCGGCATAGATGATTGCTCCAAGAAGTTGCCACGATTTGGCACAGGGGAGATTTAGTTGTAAAGGTTGCGTGGCGGCAATAGTTGCGTGCCGAAATTGTGGCTCTGGCTAAATCTAGCAAAAGCACTCGATTTCGAGAGGAATCAGCGGACCCCGGGGAAGCCTTGCGCTTGAAGGGATCAAATGGCGGAGAGGGTGGGATTTGAACCCACGATACCCTTGCAGGTATGCCGCATTTCGAGTGCGGTGCATTCGACCACTCTGCCACCTCTCCGCGGTCTGGTCGGCGCTTGTTCGGCGCGGGCGTTCTCATAACGAGAGAATGACAAGCTGGCAAGACGAAATCTCAAAGCTTTTCATCCTTTTGCCTTGACAGTTTTTTGGGGCTCGCGTATCTCGGCTCCGCAATAGGTGTGGAGAAGTCTGCGCCTGCCTGTCTCGCGCTTGCGCGGGCAGATCACCGGCAGTGAGAGTTCTGGGCTGAAGCTCCTGAAATCCCTGCTTAACCTCGACTGATAAAAAGACGGCCACCTGCTGTTTGGCGGGCACGAGCCGGAACGAACATGAAAGGATAAAAAATGTTCGCAGTCATCAAGACCGGCGGTAAGCAGTACCGTGTGGCAGCAAACGACGTGCTGACCATCGAGAAGCTTGAAGCAACCGCTGGCGATGCAATTGAATTCACCGAAGTCCTCGTAATCGGCGAAGGCGCCGACGCTGCGATTGGTGCTCCCTTCGTCAAGGGCGCTTCCGTCAAGGCCGAAGTGGTCGAGCACAACCGCGGCAAGAAGGTCATCGCCTTCAAGAAGCGCCGTCGTCAGAACTCGAAGCGTACGCGCGGCCATCGCCAGCATCACACCGTTGTCCGTATCACGGACATCGTGGCTGCTAAGTAAGATCACGGGACTTTAAGGTTTAAAGGAGAACTCCAATGGCACACAAAAAAGCTGGCGGTTCATCGCGCAACGGTCGTGATTCTGAATCCAAGCGCCTTGGCGTGAAGAAGTTCGGCGGCGAAACCGTCATCGCAGGCAACATTATCGTGCGTCAGCGCGGTACGCAGTGGCATCCGGGTTCCAACGTCGGCCTCGGCAAGGATCACACGATCTTTGCTCTTACCGCCGGCAATGTGAACTACCGAACGAAGGCCAACGGTCGCGTATACGTGTCTGTAATGCCGAAAGCGGAAGCAGCGGAATAAGCCGGTAGCGCTCTAAAACAGCCGGCGTCTCATCGACCCGGCTGAGCGTAACAGGTTCAGTCTAGAAAACAGGGGAGATGGGGCGCCATCTCCCCTTTTTTCTTGTCCAACGAAGGAGGACTGAACATGCAAGGCGAATTGTTGAGGGAAGGCCAATCGCGGTCTCCCCGGGAAGACCAGCGGTCTCCCAAGGAACGGCTGAGGCCAGAGCGGTTAAGGACCGATTGCCCTGTCTTGTTATCGGAACGGCTCGTCATGCGCGCGCCCCACGAAGAAGACATCGACGCCCTTGCCCATCTTGCCAACAACGCCAAAGTCGCCACCATGGTGTCGCGCATGCCGCACCCGTACACGGCCAATGATGCTGCCGACTTCGTGCGTCGCACGAAAAACGGCGAGATTGGCAAGTGCGTCTATGCGATCACCAAGGCGGAGAACGGCGCATTTGTGGGGTGCTGCGGGGTCGAACCGCATCTCGATGGGCGGACCGTCGAGATCGGTTACTGGCTCGGAGAACCTTATTGGAACCAAGGCTTTATGACAGAGGCATGCCATGCTTTGGTCGATATGGTCTTCCGCACACGGCAGGATGTCGACCAGATCGATGCCCGTTGCCGGGTGATGAACGTCGCTTCGCGGCGGGTCATCCAGAAGTGCGGTTTCCAGTTCCAGGGATCGGGGCTGGCGGCATCGCTGGCGCTCGGCAGCAACGTGCCGGTCGAGTGGTACAGGCTCGACCGCAAGACCTGGATGTCGCTGAGAAGCTGGGGGAGCGTCCTATGAACGCGATCAGTCTTCAGAGGCCCAGGAGCCAATCGATGACGCCCGGCCCGCTGCCGGTCATCGCTACCGACCGGCTGGTGCTGCGCCCGCACAGGCTGGGCGATGCAGATGCGATCGCGGATACGCTGTCCGACTTCGCCGTTACCCGCATGCTCGCGCGCGTTCCTGCGCCTTACGACAGGCAGGATGCGCTGGACTGGCTGGTTCCGGTGACGGCGGGTGGCATGCCCGACTGGCAGTTTGCCATCACGGCCGGCGACGACGCCCATATCGGCGTCGTCGCGATCGAGCTTCGCCATGGCCTTTGGCACCTCGGTTACTGGCTGAACCGCTTCTACTGGCGGCGCGGCTATATGAGCGAGGCGGTCTCGGCCGTGCTGGAGCGCTTTTCGCGCCGTATGCCGGAGACGACGGTTCATTCCGGCGTCTTCGCGGACAATCCGGCGTCGTTGAGGTTGCAGGAAAAGCTCGGCTTCCGCATGACCGGTTGTAGCGAAATCTACAGCTACGCGCGCAACACCATGGTCACGCATGTCGAGACCATGCTGAAGCCGGGTGCCCTGCAACAGGCCAGGATCGCTTGAGATGAAAGGAGACGTCCCGATGTGTCGGGACGCCTCAAGCCTTAGCCATCGATCTCGACCCAGACAGGGAAGTGATCAGAGCCGACCGAATTTGTGTCGATCTTCGCGGATTTCAGGCGGCCTGCAAGGCCGCAGCTGACGAAACAGTAGTCGAGATGCATGCGTTTGCCGTGATCCTTGGGATCCATCCAGCTATAACTGCCGGGCGTATAGGCCTTCAGCGCCGCGAGCGTGTCGATCGGTGTACCGATACGCTGGACACGACCGTAATAGCCATCGCTGGCGCCGGCAAAAATGCAATATTCCGGCGATTCCGGCGTCATGTTGAAGTCACCCATCACGACGTAATCCTCGGGCAGCGGCGGATCGCTGATGTCGAACTCTGCGCCGCCCGTGAGCGACCCGCCCTCGGCAACAAAGGCGTTGATGTGCTCATTCAGATGGGAAAGCTGCCGGCTGCGCTCGTCGATGGAGACATGATCGAGATGCACCGAATAGACGCGCAGCGCGCCGGCGGGTGTCCCGACAACGGCCTCGGTCGCGCCACGCTGAAGATTGATCTTGGAGATCGTTCGGCTGCGCGGCAGAAGCAGCGTTCGGGTCGACAGGATAGGCCAGCGCGAGAGCAACATGTTTCCGAACTGGAAGCGGGTTCCGCGCGGCGGCCAACCGTCCGAAGCCTCTTCGACATGCAGATCACAAGCCGGTCCATAGGCCCAGAAATGGTCGGGAAAAAGCGCTGCGAGGTCCGCAACCATGTCGGCATAATCGTTGCGAACGAAGCCTCGGGTCACCTCCTGCAGCGCGATGATGTCGCTGCCCTCAAGGCTCGCGGCGATTCGGTCGAGGTCGTAGATGCCATCAAGACCGAAGCCGTACTGTATGTTATAGCTCGCAAACTTCACGATAATCCTTTGACCTCCGATTGAACCGCCTATATCGAAAGCGGCAAGAGGGGCGATGAACTGCCACTGGACAATGGAAGTAAAATGAAATTTCTCGACGAAGCAAAGGTCTATATCAAGTCCGGAGACGGCGGCGCGGGCAGTGTCTCGTTCCGGCGCGAGAAGTTCATCGAGTTCGGCGGCCCCGATGGCGGTGACGGCGGACGCGGCGGCGATGTCTGGGTCGAGGCGGTCAACGGTCTCAACACGCTGATCGATTTCCGCTACCAGCAGCACTTCAAGGCCAAGATCGGCACGCACGGTATGGGTAGAAACCGCACCGGTGCCAACGGCGATGACGTGACACTCAAGGTTCCGGTCGGCACGCAGGTTCTCGAAGAGGACCAGGAAACATTAATTTGCGACCTTACGAGAGAGGGACAACGGTTCCGGATCGCGACTGGCGGCAATGGTGGTTTCGGCAACGCGCATTTCAAGTCGTCGGTCAACCAGGCGCCGGATTGGGCAAATCCGGGGCTTCCCGGCGAAGAAAAGACGGTCTGGCTGCATCTGAAGCTGATTGCCGATGCCGGCCTCGTCGGTTTGCCGAATGCCGGTAAGTCGACCTTTCTAGCGGCCGTAACGCGTGCGCGTCCGAAGATCGCCAACTATCCCTTCACGACGCTTCACCCGAATCTCGGGGTCGCTACCATCGACGGGCAGGAGTTTATTCTCGCTGATATTCCCGGGCTGATCGAAGGCGCGCATGAGGGTGTGGGCATTGGCGATCGCTTCCTCGGACACGTCGAGCGCACACGCGTGCTGCTGCATCTCGTGTCTGCGCAGGAGGAAAAAGTCGGCAAGGCCTATACGACGGTCAAAACGGAACTCGAAGCCTATGGCAACGAACTGACCGATAAAGCCGAGATCGTTGCGCTTTCGCAGATCGACGTGTTGGACGACGCGACGCTGAAGAAGAAGACGAAGGAACTTGCCAAGGCCTGCGGCAAGACGCCGTTCCAGATTTCGGCGGCGACAGGCAAGGGTATGACCGAAGTGTTGCGTGCCCTGCGCGATATCATCGTCGAGGCGAATGCCGGCGCGGCGGAAAAGCTTGCCAAGGCACCAAAGCTTCGCCACCGCGACATGGTCTCGGATGATGAAGGCGAGGTCAATGACGACGCGTAAGTCGCTCCAGCGCTATCGCCGCGTCGTCATCAAGATCGGCTCGGCTCTTCTCGTCGATCGCAAGACGGGTCTGAAGAAGACATGGCTGGACGCAATATGCCGCGATATTGCGGCGCTGAAGGCCAAGGGTGTTGACATCCTCGTCGTTTCGTCGGGAGCGATCGCGCTCGGTCGGTCGGTCCTCGACCTGCCTTCGGGCGCCTTGAAGCTGGAGGAAAGCCAGGCGTCGGCAGCCGTCGGCCAGATCGCCTTGGCGCGTGCCTGGTCAGAGAGCCTTTCGCGGGAGGAGATCGTTGCCGGCCAAATTCTCCTGACGCTCGGCGACACCGAGGAGCGCCGTCGTTATCTCAACGCGCGAGCCACTATCAATCAGCTTCTGAAAATCGGCGCCGTGCCGATCATCAACGAGAACGACACGGTTGCCACCAGCGAAATTCGCTACGGCGACAACGACCGCTTGGCTGCGCGTGTCGCGACGATGACCGGCGCCGATCTGCTCATTCTGCTATCCGACATCGATGGGCTCTATACGGCGCCACCGCACCTCGATCCACAGGCGGAGCTTCTCGCCACGATCGCTGAGATCACACCTGAAATCGAGGCCATGGCTGGGGGTGCTGCGTCCGAGCTGTCGCGTGGCGGCATGCGTACCAAGATCGATGCTGGCAAGATCGCGACGACGGCCGGCTGCGCAATGATCATTGCCTCCGGCAAGACGGACAGCCCGCTCTCGGCAATCGAAAAGGGCGCGCGCTCCTCGTGGTTTGCCCCTTCAAGGACTCCCGTCACGGCACGCAAGACCTGGATTGCGGGCCAGTTGCAGCCTGCCGGCGAACTTCACGTCGACGAGGGCGCCGTCGCTGCGCTCGGCGCGGGCAAGAGCTTGCTTCCCGCGGGCGTACGCAAGGTTATCGGGCTTTTCAGCCGCGGCGATACGGTGGCGATTGTCGGCCCGAACGGCCGCGAGATCGCGCGCGGTCTTGCCGGCTACGATGCCGAGGAAGCGCGGCGGATCACTGGCCGCAAGTCGACGGAGATCGAGGCAATCCTCGGTTACGCAGGACGCGCGGCCATGATCCATCGCGACGACATGGTGATGACGTCGCAGATCAGTTCAAAATCGGAAAGGCAGAAGAAGGACACAAGCTATGCTTGATACTGTTGCGCAGAGCCCTGACATTGACGCGCTGATGAATGACATCGGCCGCAAGGCCAAGGCTGCGGCGCGACCGTTGGGCTTCGCAACCACCGAGGCGAAGAACAGGGCGCTGAATGCCATGGCAGATGCGATTCTCGCCCACAAGGATCACATCCTCGCTGAAAACGCCAAGGATCTAAAGGATGTCGCCGGAACGGATATGCTGAAGTCCTTCGTTGACCGCTTGACTCTGACCGAAAAGCGCATTGTCGAGATGGCTGAAGGCATCCGCGCGATAGCCGCTCTCAAGGACCCGGTCGGTGAGGTGATCGCGGCCTGGGAACGGCCGAATGGTTTGAAGATCGAGCGCGTCCGCACGCCGCTCGGCGTCATCGGGGTGATTTTCGAGAGCCGCCCGAACGTGACGGCGGATGCTGGAGCGCTGTGCCTGAAAGCTGGCAATGCGGTCATTTTGCGCTGCGGTTCGGACTCCCGGCGTTCGTCGCAGGCAATCCATGCTTGCCTCGCGCAGGGTCTGAAGGCCGCCGGACTTCCGGAGCACGCAATTCAGCTCGTGCCGGTGACCGATCGCGCTGCCGTTGGCGCGATGCTGCGCGGACTGGATGGTGCGATCGACGTTATCGTTCCGCGTGGTGGCAAGAGCCTCGTTGCGCGCGTTCAGAACGAGGCGAGGGTGCCCGTCTTCGCTCACCTCGAAGGGCTTTGCCATATCTATGTGGATGCCTCGGCCGATCTCGGAATGGCCAAGGAGATCGTCGTCAACGCAAAAATGCGGCGCACGGGTATTTGCGGTGCAGTGGAGACTATTCTCGTCGACGGCGCTGTGGCCAGCACGCATCTTCGCCCGCTGCTGGACGCCCTTACAGGAGCCGGTTGCGAGATCCGCGGTTCGGCAGCCGTCGTTCAGGCAATGCCTGGCGTGAAGGCAGCCACCGAGGAGGATTGGTCGACGGAATATCTGGATGCCATCGTTTCGGTTGCCGTCGTGGAGGGCATTTCCGGGGCGATCCAGCACATCCAGACCTATTCCTCCAACCACACCGAGGCTGTGATTGCCGACGATCCCGATGTGGTCGAACGATTCTTCACCGAGGTCGATTCCGCGATCCTGCTGCACAATGCATCGACCCAGTTTGCCGATGGCGGCGAGTTCGGGATGGGTGCCGAGATCGGCATCGCGACCGGCAAGATGCACGCCCGCGGCCCCGTCGGCGTCGAGCAGTTGACATCCTTCAAGTATCGGGTGCACGGCACCGGACAGACCCGGCCCTGACGTGATCAACGACGAAGTCGACCGACGTTATCTTCGCATGCCGCATACGGAGCGCGGCATGGTCGTTGGTCTTTTCGGTGGTTCCTTCAATCCGCCGCATGACGGACATGCGCTGGTTGCCGAAATCGCGATCAAGCGGCTTGGCCTCGATCAACTGTGGTGGATTGTTACCCCCGGCAATCCGCTCAAGGATCGGCGCCATCTCTTGCCACTTGCCGAACGCATCGCGCTGAGCGAGCGGCTTGCCCGCCATCCCTTAGTCAAGGTCACGGCGTTCGAGCACGATTTCGCGACGAGCTTTACGGCAAACACGTTGGCTCGCGTCAAGGCGCGAAATCCGCATGTCCATTTTATCTGGATCATGGGGGCGGACAGCCTGAAGACTTTCCATCAGTGGCAACACTGGCAGGACATCGTCAACACATTTCCGATTGCCGTTATCGACCGCCCAGGCTCCACCCTGTCGCTTTTGTCATCGAAGATGGCAAGGACGTTTGATTTCGCTCGCATCGACGAGGACGATTCGCGCGCGCTCTGGAAGCGGCGGGCGCCAGCCTGGACCTTCATACACGGTCCGCGCTCCGGCCTAAGCTCGACTGCCATCCGCGCCACGAACGGCGCTCTGAAATAGTTCGATTTTTCCGGGTTTGACAAATGAAAAGCCCGACGGGGGAGGAGATCCGTCGGGCTTTGTAAACTTGATCGACAACTGGGAGGAGGAGTGCTGCCGATCCATATCCAACGGCTTTGGGAGGAGGAGATCGCCGTTCGATGAGTGTGTTGTACCATAGTAACCGGATTTTTGAACCGGTTTCATTGCATTGCAGCAATGCATTGAAAGCATGGCTATGCGAGGCGACCGGTATCATCCTGCCCAATTATTTCGCAGTTTCGGGGATTTCTGTCGAGATCCCAAACCTTTGGGGAATCTTCCCCTAAAATCATGGGGTCATTTTTGCAAATTTGGGAGCCGAAGGCGTTTAGACATGCAGTTCACGAATGTGTGAAGTCTGAAGTTGACCAGTGATCCGAGGGGTTATGCTTGTTGAAATATAGCGCTAGCCAAGGTGCTGGCGACGTTATATTTCTACAAATATTTCGAAACTCGGGAGGTATCATGCACAGTCGCCGCCAATGGATCAAATTCGCTGCCGCCGCCTTTTCGGCCGCTTTTCTGGGCGTTGCCGCAACACCTGCCGCAGCTGCGGAGAAGGTCACCGTTTTCGCGGCGGCCAGCCTAAAGAACGCGCTCGATGCAGCGAATGCTGCTTGGGCGAAGGAGGGCGGCAAGGAGACTGTTGCCTCGTACGCTGCGAGCTCGGCGCTTGCTAAACAGATCGAAGGCGGCGCACCGGCGGACATCTTCATCTCCGCCGACCTGGACTGGATGGACTATCTTGCGAAGAAGAATCTGATCAAGGCCGACAGCCGGTCCAATCTGTTGGGTAACAAGATCGTGCTTGTCGCAGCTAAGGATGACGCCAAACCGGTCGAGATCACGAAGGGCTTTGACCTTGCGACTTTGCTCGGTGATGGCAAGCTCGCCATGGGTGAGGTGAAGTCGGTTCCGGCTGGTAAGTACGGCAAGGCTGCGCTTGAAGCGCTTGGCGTGTGGCCCTCGGTTGAAGCCAAGGTCGCCGGCGCTGAAAGCGTTCGTGCCGCGCTTGCGTTGGTATCGCGCGGCGAGGCTCCCTATGGCATCGTCTATCAGACCGATGCCTCCGCGGACGCGGGCGTTGCCGTCGTCGGCACCTTCCCGGCGGATTCGCATCCTCCGATCATTTATCCGATCGCCATTCTCTCCGAGAGCAAGAATCCGGATGCCGCGACCTACCTGGAATTCCTGAAGTCGGAGAAAGCCGCTCATTTCTTTACCGAGGAGGGCTTCACCATATTGAAATGATTGCGATTTTTCGCATGAAAGCATAGCCTGAGAGGGCCCGTTCGAACGGGCCTTCTATTTTTGGAGAGACTGGCTTGGACGCACTCGGCCTGAGCAATGATGAATGGACGGCAATCTTGCTCAGTCTGCGCGTGTCAGTGGTCGCGATGCTGGCAAGTTTGCCATTCGGTATCGGAGTCGCCCTGTTGCTGGCGCGCGGACGGTTTTGGGGTAAGTCGATCCTGAATGGTGTCGTTCACCTGCCGCTGATCCTTCCGCCTGTCGTCACAGGCTTCATTTTGCTGATCCTCTTTGGGCGGCGCGGACCGATCGGCAGTTTTCTCGACCAGTATTTTGGCATCGTCTTTTCGTTTCGCTGGACAGGTGCAGCACTCGCCTGCGCGGTCATGGCCTTTCCCCTGATGGTGCGTAGCATCCGGCTCTCGATCGAAGCGGTCGATCGAAAACTGGAGGAGGCAGCCGGCACACTGGGAGCCAGCCCGCTCTGGGTTTTCATGACGATTACGTTGCCGCTGACACTGCCCGGGATCATCGCCGGAATGATCCTTTCCTTCGCCAAGGCGATGGGGGAATTCGGGGCAACCATCACGTTCGTCTCCAACATCCCTGGGGAAACACAGACCATTTCTTCGGCGATCTACTCCTTTACGCAGGTGCCGGGCGGTGACGCCGGCGCCCTGCGGTTGACGCTCGTCGCGGTCGCCATCTCGATGGTCGCGTTGCTAGCGTCGGAATTGTTGTCGCGCATCGCGGGACGGAGGATTGATCCGGAATGACGCTTGTCGTGAAAGCAAAGCAGCGGCTTGGCACCTTCGCCCTTGATACCGACTTCACTTCTGAGCGTGGGATCACTGCTCTTTTCGGTCGTTCGGGCTCCGGCAAGACATCGATGATCCGTATCATTGCCGGGTTGGCGCGGCCTGACAGTGGGCAAGTGATCCTGGACGGCGACGTCATGACCGATACCGACCGGCGGATCTTTGTCGCCAAGCATCGCCGAAGATTCGGCTATGTCTTCCAGGAGGCGCGGTTGTTTCCGCACCTCAGTGTCCGTCATAATCTTCTATATGGTGGGTGGTTTACCAAAGCGGCCGGTCCGGCGCAGAACCTGGATCGAATTGTCGCGCTGCTCGGCATAGAAAACCTGCTCGAGCGCCGACCGGAAAAGCTCTCTGGTGGCGAGAAGCAACGCGTGGCAATTGGCCGGGCCCTGCTCTCGGCTCCCCGCCTCTTGTTGATGGACGAACCCCTCGCTGCGTTGGATGATGCCCGAAAAGCGGAAGTCATGCCCTACCTCGAGCGGTTGCGCGACGAGATGGATATTCCGATCGTCTATGTCAGCCACTCGATCGCCGAGGTGGCGCGCCTCGCCAACCAGGTCGTGGTCATGCGGGATGGCAAGGTGGAGGCGGTCGGCTCAGCCGTGGATGTGCTGAACCACTCGCCTGCCTCGTTCGAGCGGCGTGATGCGGGTGCACTCCTCGAGGGAAAGGTCGAAAGCGTCGATGCGCTGCATCGCATTGCGACGATTACGCTGAAATCAACGCAGCTTCATGTCCCGGGCGCGGCGCTCACACCCGGGAAGGTGGTTCGGGTCCGGATCCCCTCTCGCGACGTGATGCTCGCAATGAGAAGGCCCGAGGCGCTGAGCGCGCTGAACGTGCTTGAAGGCACTGTTCGGGACATGACGCAGGCAGATGACGCCACGATCGATGTGCTCGTCGATTGCGGTGGGGATATCATTCTCTCACGGATCACGAGTTTTTCGGCAGAGCGGCTGGGCGTGCGCATTGGGGTGTTTGTCTTTGCCGTCATAAAAACCGTCGCGCTCGAACAGTGATCAACGATCGGTTTGCGGCGATCGGTTGGCCTCCAGCCAGGCCAGATCCTCCGCAAGGGTGAACTTCACCATCCGCTCCATCTTTCGGAAGCGGGCAAGGAGTTCATCACCGAACGGCGTGAGCGCTGCACCCCCGCCTTTCTGGCCACCGCGCTGGGATTCGACCACGGGGTCCCGGAACATCCGGTTCATATCGCTGACAAGCAACCAGGCACGACGATAGGACATGTCCATCGCTCTGCCTGCGGCGGAAATCGATCCCGTTTCCCTGATATGTTCGAGCAGTTCCATCTTGCCGCGCCCGAGACGGTCCTCATGAGGAAAGCTGATGCGGAGGATAGGAATGAGCGTGTCTTCGGCGGGGCTTTTCATAGGACGGATCTTTGCGGTCGGAACGGAACTTACTTTACGTGCGGTGATAGGGACTGTACACAGCGGGCCACATACGCACTCCTCCGTTCAACAATGGTTTGTGATCAAGACGGACATTCACGCTTTGTGATTGCACGCGTCTTGAAACGTTAATGGTTTGGTGCCTATCTTAACTATGATTTGGTCACCAAATCAGTGATGTGCATGTTTTGTCATTCCGAGAAAGGGAAAGCACTGACAACAGTACACGCCAAGGGAAAAACGCTTGCCGTTGTCCCGAAGAGCCCGGAACGTGGCGCTGATGCTGCCGCCCGCGCCCTGCACGCCGTCCTCACAAGTCTTGAGGACTCTAAGGCTGAAGATATCGTCACCATCGACATTGCTGGAAAATCGGCACTGGGAGACTTCATGGTCGTCGTCTCCGGGCGCTCGAACAGGCATGTCATGGCGATCTCCGACCACCTTCTGACTGATCTCAAAGACGAGGGCCTTGGAAGCGCCCGTGTCGAAGGTCAGGAAGGCGGCGATTGGATCCTGATCGACACCGGCGATGTCATCGTCCATGTCTTCCGTCCCGAGATACGCGAGTTCTACAACATCGAAAAGATGTGGGCCGCGCCTGATATGGACGAAGAAACAGTGCACTAACAGGCTGCCTGGACGCTGTGTCCGGCACCTGAGAGACGGCATTTTATTGGCCGGATGATCGAACCCGGCCGGCGGCATGTGTGTGCCGCCCTGTGCCGAACTGCGGGAGCGGATAATGCGTGTTGGTCTTTTTGCAGTGGGGCGGCTGAAGTCTGGCCCGGAGAAGGATCTTGCGGCCCGCTATTTCGATCGTTTTGCCAAGGCCGGTCCTGCGGTCGGCCTCGAATTTTCCCGCGTGGCCGAAGTTGCTGAAAGTCGTGCGTCGAACGCCGATACCCGTAAGCGCGACGAAGCGGCGATGCTCCAGAAGTCGCTTGCGGACGGAAGCGTTCTCATTCTGTTGGATGAGCGGGGCAAGGCGCTGGATAGCGAAGGGTTTGCCACTCTCCTGGGAAACTATCGCGATCAGGGCAAACGCGAATTGGTGATCGTCATCGGCGGCGCAGATGGTCTCGATCCTTCGTTATACAACCTTGCCGACGCCACGCTTTGCCTCGGCAAGATGACGTGGCCGCACCAATTGGTTCGCACGCTGATCGCTGAGCAGCTGTACCGAGCTGTTACGATCCTTTCGGGCCATCCCTATCATCGAGTTTGATGGGCACTGCTTCTCACGCAGGCGTATCCGTCGTGGTGCGCGCGGCCCCTCAATCGATCTGGCAAAGAATGCCAAATCAGCTTAATCTCCACGCGATTTGAAAGGATTTCGAAGCTCGTATGCCGACACGTGCGTTCAAGCAAAAATACGTCATTCTGTCGGCTTTGGCCGCAGGCTTGAGCGTGTCTTTGGCGGCAGTTGCGAACCGCCCCTTTGCCGTCAGTGCCTTTGCGCGGGATGCGTCGGAAGCTGTGCAGATGACACCGGTCGAGGCGCCTCCTGCGACAACTGCCACGGTTGCCCAGGAACGGCCCGATCCGGCAGCGAATCTGGCGAGGAAGCGGGAAGAGACGCGCGCTGAACTCGAAGCCTTGTCGAAGACGATTGACCTTTCCTCCGACAAAGTTGCCGAGCTTCAGAAAAGCATTGCGGAGCTCGACAAGAGTACCAGCAGCGTTCGTCAGGCGCTGATCGATTCAGCGACGCGGCGCAAGTCGCTCGAGAAACAGATACTGGAGAGCGAAAAGAAGCTAGCCGATCTGGGGGTAAAGGAAGACGCGGTTCGCCGGTCGCTGCATGAACGGCGCGGCCTGCTGGCCGAGGTGTTGGGGGCCTTGCAGCGCATGGGCCGCAATCCGCCACCTGCGCTGCTCGTCACGCCGGATGATGCGCTTGCTTCGGTGCGGAGCGCAATCCTGCTTGGCGCGGTGGTTCCCGGCATCCGCAAGGAAACCGACAAGCTTGCCGCTGATCTCACCAACCTTTCTTCACTGCAGGCGGCAAGTGCTGCGGAGAAGTCCAGCTTCGCCGCAACGATGACGAATAGCATCGAGGAAGAGCGCCGGATGGACTTGCTTCTTGCCGAAAACGAGAAGCTGAGCCGCAGCAGCACCGCGGAACTGGATGCGGAGAAGAAGCGCTCGGAAGATCTTGCCAGCAAGGCAACAAGCTTGGAGGGGCTGGTCGCATCGATGGAAACCGAAATCGCATCGGTTCGCGAAGCCGCCGCCGCCGCCCGCCAGGCCGAGGAGAACCGCAAGCTTCTGACCGACGAGCAGCGCGCCCAGGCTAGGGTTCTCGCAGAGAGCGGCGTGCCTGATAAAAACCGCATTGCGCCCGCATATCCTTTTGGAGAATTGAAGGCGAAGCTGGAATTGCCTGTGGCTGGCGATATCCTGCGCCAGTTCGGCGATGCTGACGGAACCGGCCATGGGGCGATGGGAATGACGCTTGCCACCAATCCGGAAACGGTGGTTACCGCTCCCGCAGACGCGCTTGTTGTCTATGCGGGTGCATTCCGCAGCTACGGCCAGATGATCATCCTCGACGCCGGCGACGGCTACCACCTTGTCATCTCTGGAATGGAGACGATTAGCGCACGTCAGGGCAAGTTCGTTTTCGCCGGCGAGCCGCTTGCCGCCATGGGTGCAAAAAGAGTGGCGAGCGCGACTGCATTGGCGCTGGAAACCAACCGTCCAACGCTTTACATTGAATTTCGAAAAGATGGAAAGCCGGTCGATTCCCGACCATGGTGGACCGCTAAAGACACTGGAAAGGCACGCAATGATTCGTAGGGCTTCTCTTGTTCTGGTCGGCGCATTGATGGGTGCGACCGCGATGAGCGTCATCTATTCGGCGGGTGTGCCTGCGGAAGCAGCCGGAGCCTCCACTTACAAGGAGCTTTCCGTTTTTGGTGACGTGTTTGAGCGTGTGCGCGCGCAGTATGTGACGCCGCCGGCCGAGGACAAACTCATCGAAAACGCCATCAATGGCATGCTTTCTTCGCTGGATCCGCATTCGAGCTACATGAATGCCAAGGATGCAGCCGATATGCAGACCCAGACCAAGGGTGAATTCGGCGGCCTCGGCATCGAGGTCACCATGGAAGACGAGCTTGTCAAGGTCATCACGCCGATCGACGACACGCCTGCAGCCAAGGCCGGCGTTCTTGCTGGTGATTACATCTCCGAGATCGACGGTCAGTCTGTTCGCGGCCTGAAGCTGGAAGACGCCGTCGAAAAGATGCGCGGTCCGGTCAATACGCCGATCAAGCTGACGCTGATCCGCAAGGGTGCCGACAAGCCGATTCAGCTGACGATTGTCCGCGATGTCGTCGCGGTCCAGGCCGTGAAGTCGCGCGTCGAGGATGATGTCGGCTATCTGCGCGTCATCTCCTTTACCGAAAAGACCTACCCGGATCTCGAGAAGGCGATCGAGAAGATCAAGAAGACGGTTCCGGCCGATAAGCTGAAGGGCTATGTGCTCGACCTGCGTCTGAACCCGGGCGGTCTGCTCGATCAGGCAATCCAGGTTTCGGATGCGCTGCTGCAGCGTGGCGAGGTGGTGTCCACCCGCGGCCGCAATCCGGATGAGACCCGCCGTTTCAACGCTGGTCCGGGTGACCTGACGGACGGCAAGCCGGTGATAGTGCTAATCAACGGCGGTTCGGCATCGGCCTCGGAAATTGTTGCTGGCGCGTTGCAGGACCTGCGTCGTGCGACTGTTCTCGGTACGCGTTCGTTCGGCAAGGGCTCGGTCCAGACGATCATCCCGCTCGGCGAAAACGGCGCGCTGCGACTGACGACCGCGCTTTACTACACGCCGTCGGGCCGCTCCATTCAGGGCACGGGCATCACGCCTGATATCAAGGTCGAGGAGCCGCTGCCGGATGATCTGAAGGGCAAGATGGTCACGGAAGGTGAGTCGAGCCTGCGCGGGCACATCAAGGGTCAGAGCGAGACGGATGAAGGCTCCGGTTCGGTTGCCTATATTCCGCCGGATCCGAAGGACGACGTCCAGCTCAACTACGCGCTTGATCTGCTTCGCGGCAAGAAGACCGACCCGGCCTTCCCGCCCAATCCGGACAAGGCCGTCAGCGCCAAGTAATTGCAATATGAGGCGTCAGGCCGGATGGTATGTCCGGCCCGACGCCTTTTTGCTGTCCTGATTCTGAAGCGGAAAAGAAGTTTGAATACCGATCTGCACGCCCCTCTGGGACAGAACCGAAAGGCCAAGCGCCAGCGGCCGGGAATTCTGCGCACGGGGCGTGTCGTCGCCGGGATTTGCCTCGTTCTGATCGGGGCGTCGTCGCTCTATACGGCGTTTCGCGGTGATGGGCTGAAGCGGGAGACACCGCCGGCGCAGGACCAGACGGCTGCGCCTCCGTCCGACACCGTTCAGGATCAGGTGGCGTCGCAGACTTCGTCCGCTGCCGCTCCGAATGGTATGGTGCCATCCGATCCGAGATCGGGCGCAAATGTGGAGCGGATGGTCACCGGCGACGGATCTGTCGTCACGAAATACTCTCCCAGACAACGCGACGGAAATGGACCGGTGTTGGTCGATGCCTCGCAGGTCGGGCAGGATCCACGGATGGCGGCGCTACCGAATGATGCTCTCCTGGAAGACACCCCATTGGGACGGCTGCCGGTCGTCGGGCCGGACGGACGTCGCCCGATGGACCAGTATGCGCGACCATGGTCCGGCGCTCATGGAACACGCATCGCGATCGTCGTCAGCGGTCTCGGGCTTAGCCAGACGGGCACGCAGCGGGCTATCCAGCAACTACCGGAGGAGGTCACCTTCGCCTTTGCCGCCAGCGGCAACAGCTTGCAGCGTTGGATGCAGGAAGCGCGCCGCAATGGCCACGAAATCCTGTTGCAGGTTCCGTTTGAGCCATTTGATTATCCGGCAAACGATCCGGGGCCAGACACGCTGCTAACGTCAACGTCGCTTGCGAAGAATATCGAAAACCTGCACAGGGCGATGGGCGAGATCACCAATTATACGGGCATCATGAACTACCAGGGTGGGCGCTTCCTTTCCGATCCCAACGCCATGGAACCGGTCATGCGCGATATCGGAAAGCGCGGGCTGCTGTTCCTTGATGACGGAACGTCGGCCCAGTCCAAGACCGCGGTGATCGCAAAGGGAACGGAACTGCCCTATGCCTTCGCAGATGTGCAGTTGGACAAGCAGCTTGACGTGAACACCATCATCCAGAAACTGGACGAACTGGAACGCGTCGCAAAGCGCAACGGCCAGGCGATCGGCGTTGCCGCCGCCTTCGATGAGAGCATTGATGCCATTGCGCAATGGACGCAGGAAGCTGCAATGCGAGGTATTGAGATTGTCGGCGTTGCGGCACTGGCGAATGATCCAAAAAGACCTTGAATAGAGAGAGCCGATGAGCAAGCCGATCGTCAACGCCAAGGACCTGCCGTATCGCCCCTGCGTCGGCGTCATGATTCTCAACCGCCAGGGCCTCGTATGGGCAGGGCGACGGATTCAGGAAGAAAATTCAGAGTATGACGGATCGCCGCAGCTTTGGCAGATGCCGCAGGGTGGCATCGACAAGGGCGAGGATCCGCTTGAGGCGGCGTACCGCGAGCTTTACGAGGAGACGGGCATTCGCACCGTGACGCTGCTCGCCGAGGCCCGGAATTGGATCAACTATGATTTGCCGCCCCAGCTGATCGGCATCGGATTGAAGGGCAAGTTCCGCGGCCAGACGCAGCGCTGGTTCGCGTTCCGCTTCGATGGTGACGAGAGCGAGATCGCGATCAATCCGCCGCCCGGCGGCCATGCGCCGGAATTCGATGCCTGGGATTGGAAGCCGATGGAAAGCCTGCCGGGTCTCATCGTGCCCTTCAAGCGGGCCGTCTATGAGCAGGTGGTCGACGAGTTCAGGCACCTGGTTGGTTTGGGTGCCGCAGAGTAAATAACCGGCGGCCGAGGGCTGCCGGTCATGGCAATCGTTACTCGGCCTCGTTGGCGGAGTCGGCATTGAGCTGGCCGTACTTCGATTCGCCGATCTTGCCGAGCAGCTCCAGTTGTGTTTCGAGGAAGTCGATGTGACCTTCCTCGTCCGCCAGGAGCTCCTCGAAAAGCTTCATCGAGACATAATCGCCGGCCTCGTGACAGATGTCGCGCGATTTCTTGTAAGCAGTGCGCGCATCATATTCGCCCGCAAGATCGGCCTCCAGAACTTCTTTGACGTTCTGGCCGATGCGAAGCGGAGCAAGGGTCTGGAGGTTGGGATGACCTTCGAGGAAGATGATGCGTGCGACCAAGCGGTCGGCGTGATGCATTTCCTCAATAGATTCCGCCCGTTCCTTCTTGGCGAGCTTGGTGTAACCCCAGTCTTCAAGAAGTCGGTAATGGACCCAGTATTGGTTTACGGCGCCGAGTTCGAGAAAGAGGGCCTCGTTAAGCCGCTCGATGACTTTTTTGTCGCCTTTCAATGTCCGCTCTCCTGTTTTCCTCATGGAATGTTCTCAGGCGGGACATGAAATCAAATATTTCGGCTTCCGTCGAGTGGTGACGGGCGTGATATTCCTCGGTTGTCTGAATGATAATATCGACCACATTCGGGAAGCAGCCACAGCAGCGGCCCCGTTTTTCCATGGCGTGGTATACCTTTGCAGGCACGATAAGCTGCCAACAATCCTGCTCGAGAAGCTCGTTGATGACTTCCCGGATTTCGTGGTCAGTTATGTAATTGCAGCTGCAGACAAGCACGTCGTCATTCCAAACATGACATTCACTATCGTCTTTTCTGCAAAAGAAGACGGCAGGTGTCAAGAAAAAATCGAGTCATAGGGCAAGCCATTCGTCGCATATTGAAACGATAGAGGCTCTTCAGGTGTGCTGCGATGCAGCAGGTCACGACCTGATGAGCAGCGCCTGCTTTGATGTCGTAGACCCTGATTGCTGATGACGTACAGCGGATTCGAGCGCTTGACCGACAAGCGCCGGAATCTCGTCGAGGCTCTTTCAATGCCTGGTTTGTCGACGATCGAATGGGAGCCACTGAGAGCCGAAATTGCACCTCGCGAGGTCGATCTGTCTTGAAGTACCTGCTGGATACAAACGTCGTCTCCGAGCTGCGCAAAGTTGGAGACGGTAAAGCAGATGCCAATGTGACGAAGTGGGTCGGTGCGCAAGATTCCAATGACTTGTTCATTTCCGCGATTACGATCCTGGAAATTGAGCGCGGGACGCAATCACGAGCTGCCTCATCCTCGTTATCTCAAGTGGCACAGAGCGAACTGCTTAGGTTATCAAGGCGAGGGGTACCGTCACAGGGAAAGTCGCTCCTCGCATACCGTTTCGACGAGAGTTTGAAGAGCCTTCACGCGCTCGACCAGCCAAGCGAGCTCCTCGCTGGTGATTGTGTATTTCGACGAATATCGCGCTTCGACATAGGCCCGCGACAGCAACTCGAAGCAGCGTCGTGAAAACCGGCTGTCACGCGGCCAGGCGGCAATCAGCCGATTGTCGATCCCCTCGGCCTGAGAGCGAAGAACCTTCAGACGGTGAGACTTGGGACTGTAGAGCGTGAGTGTCAGCAGCGTACAGTGGTATAGCGCCTCTGTGGCTTGATGAAGCAAGAAAGCCTGTTGTTTTGGAAACGTCTCTCCGAGCGATCCTTGAGCTGCTAGGAAGCCGGCGGCATTCCTTGACCACTCCATGAAGTTGGAATTTGCTTCTCGCTGTCGCTCCTCCGCCATCAGTGGCTTCGGTTGCGCCAGCGGATGACCGGGCTCCTCGTAGAGGGGAATGCCGTCCCTGGCGATATCGACGAAGAAGGGGCGGCCGCGGGACAGCTGGGCGTTGACATCGGCCAGCGTGTGGATGATCGGCACGACCGGCGTTTCGATGCGGTGCGCGATCTGCTCCGTTAACAGCCGCTCCTCGATACCGTCCCAGAGCTCCTGCTCCTCGGCAAATGACTTGCTGTTGACGACGATCAAGAGATCGTAGTCGGAGCGATAGCCGCTCAAGTGATCCTCGATCCAGTCGCCGCGGCCATAGGATCCATAGAGCAGGACCATCAGGATCTTTCCGGCATGGCGCTTGGCCGACAGTTTGCCGGCCTGGAAGCGTTCGACCTCGGCAAACAGGATCTCGAGGATGCGCGCCAGTTCGCGCCGCTTCCGGTCCGGCAGGTGCTCGATATGGTCGGTCAGGGTCAAAGCCGCGTCAAAGCCTTCGGTCAGAATCGCATCCATCGTAGCGGTTCCATCGTGATTGCACACCAAATCCTTTTACGGGATTTTGTTCATGTGCACAATTAAAGGATGTGCTCATTGTACGATAAATTCGTAATGCGCCCACACGCAATGGCGGCCGCTTCAAAAAAACGATGATCGTGGTACTCGCCCGCAAGCTCTTGGTCGCGCTATGGAAATATGTGAGATCAGGCGTTGTCATCGAGGGCGCGGTCATGAAATCCGCCTAAACGACGACAATCCAACTGCAAAGCGATTCCAATCCCCAGCGCCTGATTGGCGCTGGCGGATCCAGGTGAACGGACCGTGGTCCTCAATGGCTGCGACAGCCTGGAACAAGACTGGTACCGTTTCCCTGAGCCCTTGCCGCCGCAAGCGGGATTGTGGTGCAGCCGTCCCAGAGCGGCGACCGTATGTGATGAGGTTGTACAGGCTCGCAAGCTGAGCCGGTAAAGTATGGGGCTCAGGCTTGGATTCAAAACGAGGAAGCCAAAATGCCGCCTTGATAGCCGTTGACCTCAAACTCCTCATGTGAGGAGGACCCGACCGCCTCGCGCGACGATATCGTTGACATCGCCCGGTCGCTGGCACGGCCGGGGCGGTCTGCTCTCAACAGGGTTGAGTAGCGACGCGATCGCAATGGCTCGCCGCGTATAGTCGGAGATATGATAGCGGCCATATCCTCATCCAAGAGTCATCTCGATCGTCATCTATCACTCCTCGTCTTGATACGAGGGGGCAGTTCTTTGCTTCGTTAGGGGGGCAGTTCTCCAATTCGGCAAAGGGGTCAATTCCTCGATTCGCTTGACACCGACTTTGTGCCCTCAATGAAAATTGCGACCTTTCGGCATGACTTGAGTTGTTTCTAGTGCTCCGACATGACTGCTTGAAATTAGCCTTTTCTCCATGACTGCCTTCTCAAGTGAGTTTGCGAGTTTCCTTTGGCGAGGATCCATCGTCGGATTGAGCGCTTCATCCGAACGATCACTAACGCCGAAACGACGGGCTTCCTTCTGCAGGATGCCAAGTGCGGGTGTCATATCCTCGATATGATCGACGACAGTGTGGATCACGCCGCTCTGGCTCTGAAGCTTGCCATATATCTTCACGAGCCGTGCTCCCATGACGATCGGGCGGTACTTCTCGAATACCTTCTTCCAGACAATGGCATTGGCAACGCCAGTCTCGTCTTCCAATGTCATGAAGATGACGCCCTTGGCTGAGCCCGGGCGTTGACGCACCAAAACCAGGCCGGCAATCGTCACCCTTCTTCCGTTCGGGATGGTAAGAAGATCGACATTCCGAACGACCCCGACTTTACGGAATTCATCTCGCAGGAATGAGACGGGATGGCCCTTCAAGGAGAGCGAAAGGTAGCGGTAGTCCTCGACGACCTGTTCACCAGCCAGCATTTCCGGCAGCTGTGTCTCAGGCTCGACTTGCAGATCGATGTGGCTCACCTGGTCGAACAAAGGGAGCTTTTCGGCAGCACTCTTCGCATCGAGTGCCCGTACGGCCCAGAGTGCCTCCCGTCGCGACAGTCTTATAGAATGAAAGGCATCTGCATCGGCAAGTCGTTCTATATCTGCCTTTTGCAGGCCTGAGCGCAGCCAGAGATCGCGGATCGAAGAATAACCCCTGCCTCTGTTGGCGACGAGCTGCTGTATGCTCACTTCCGAAAGGCCTTTTATCTGCCGAAAGCCAAGCCGAACGGCTCGCTTCGTCTGGATAACTTCCTGCATGGCGGCATGCCGGAAATCAACAGCACGCTTGTTGAATTCGGCCTCTTCCAGCAGACAATCCCAGTTCGATTCATTGATATCGACCGGCCTGATCACAACGCCATGCTCCCGGGCATCCCGGACGAGTTGTGCGGGAGCATAGAAGCCCATCGGCTGTGAGTTCAGCATCGCGGCACAGAACACGTCGGGATAGTAAGCTTTTACCCAGGAAGAGGCGTAGACGAGCAGAGCGAAAGAGGCGGCGTGGCTTTCCGGGAAACCGTATTCGCCAAAACCTTTGATCTGGTTGAAACATTGCTGGGCAAAATCGCGAGAGTACTTTTTCGCGACCATGCCTTCGATGAACCGCTTTTCGAAATTGCCGATGGTGCCTGTCCGTTTGAAGGTCGCCATGGCGCGCCTCAGCTGATCGGCTTCAGCCGGCTTAAATCCCGCCGCCGTGATTGCGATCTGCATCGCTTGTTCCTGGAAGAGCGGCACGCCGAGCGTTCGCTCCAGGACACTTTCCAACTCCTTGCTCGGATACTCTATTGGGATACCGCGATCCCTGTCCTCCCTTCGTTTCAGGTAGGGGTGGACCATGTCGCCTTGGATGGGGCCTGGCCGAACGATGGCGACTTCGATGACGAGGTCGTAGAATTTTTTGGGCTTCAGGCGCGGCAGCATACTCATTTGCGCCCGGCTCTCGATCTGGAAGACGCCAAGCGTGTCGGCCCGGCATATCATCTCGTAGACGGGCTCTTCGTCCTCATGCGTGTCGTTGCCGAGATCAGCGAGCGTCTTCTTGACGTCGTAATGCAGGAGAAGCAGATCGAATGCCCGCTTCAGCGCGGTCAGCATTCCAAGCGCCAGGATGTCGACCTTCAGGATCTTCAGATTGTCGAGGTCATCCTTGTCCCACTCGACCATGTAGCGTCCGGGCATTGCCGTCTTCATGATCGGAACGACTTCATCCAGCCTGTCCCTGGTGATGACGAAGCCGCCGACATGCTGGGTGAGGTGGCGGGGAAAACCAAGAAGCTCGGAAGCATACTTCAGCACGTTCTTGGTCATGGGATCGAAAATGTCGAGCCCGGCCGCTTTCGCCTCGCGCTCGGACAGCTTCTCTTCCGACCAACCCCAAACTAGGCTGCCGATCGCAGACTGAACATCTTCCGAGAGACCGAAGGCTTTTGAGACCTCGCGTCCTGCGGACCGGGTGCGGTAGGTCGTCACCCCTGCCGTCAGGCCGGCATGTTCCTTGCCATATTTCTCGTAGATATGCTGGATGACCTCTTCGCGCCTCTCGTGCTCGAAATCGACATCGATATCCGGCGGCTCATCGCGGTCCATCGAGAGGAAGCGATCGAAGAGCAGGGTGCTCTTCTCCGGATTGACCTCCGTTATCTCGAGGCAATAGCAAATGACCGAGTTTGCCGCGGAGCCGCGACCCTGACAGAGAATTTTCTTCTCATGTCGGGCATACTGGATGATCCGGTGGACCGTCAGGAAGTATGGTTCATACTGCTTCTGACGAACGAGGCTTAGCTCGTATTCGATGTTCTGCTGGACCTTCTCCGGTATGCCGCCGGGAAAGCGTTTTGCCGCGCCAGCCTTGGTAAGGCGCTCCAGGGTTTGATAAGGCGTTTCCCCCTCGTCATTCTCGGGGGGATAGTTGTGTTCCAGTTCATCGAGTGAAAAGGAAAGGCTGCCAAAGAACTTTCCCGTGTTCGTTACGGCGTGTGGGTAGTCTTTGAAGAGGCGCAGGATTTCGCCGCCATCCTTGAGATAGCGTTCGGCATTCGGCGCCAGAAGAAAGCCGGCTTCGGGAATGGCAACGTGTTCCCGGATCGACGTCACGATATCGGCGAGGGGGCGACGGGTGGTGTCGTGGTAGAGCGGCTGGTTGGTGGCGATCAGCGGGATGCGGTTGCGATCGGCCAGCATGGAGATGGTCGCGAACATGCGCTTGTCACGGCCGTCATAGGCGGGGACGAGCGCAATGTGGAATTTTTTCCGGAAGCGTTTTCTGAAGCGCTCCAGACAGGCTTCGAACGCTGCGTGATTGCCATCGGTAATGGACGGATCGGGAATGAGCGCGAGCATCATGTCGTCGCCCCATTCCATCAGATCCGCTTCCGTTAGAATGCATTTTCCCTTCTCGGTTCTTAGATTCCCGGTGCTCAGCAATCGGCAAAGATGCGCCCAGCCTCCGCGATCCTGCGGATAGGCAAGAATATCAGGCGTTCCATCTGAGAAGACCAGGCGGGCGCCCGGTTGAAAACGGATCGGATCGAGGATGACGTCATTCTTTTCATGCTCCTCCAGAAGCCCGGCCTTCATCCGCTCGAATTTCTTTCGGATCGCCTTAGACTGGGCATGCGCCCGGACAACGCCTGCAACCGAATTGCGGTCGGCGATGCCAAGCCCTCCAAACTTCAGAACCGCAGCGCGGACGACCATTTCCTCGGGCTTGGATGCACCCTCCAGAAACGAGAAATTGGTCTTGGCGCCGATCTCGAAGAAGGCAGGCATCAGGCGATGACTCCATGCATGTACCAGTTCTGCGTTGCGTCACGCTCATAATGGCCATGGCGATAAATCCAGAAGCGGCGTCCCTGATCGTCTTCGATACGGAAGTAGTCCCGATCCTCCGCATCTGATCCATCGAGCCACCATTCCATCGCCAGCCGTTCCGGTCCCTCGCTCTTCAGGACGCGATGCTGCATACGCCGCCAGTGAAAGCTGGCGGGTGCACCATCGGGAATTTCGATGGCAAAGGCGCCCATCGGTTCCGGCTTGCGAAGCAGCCGCACGGGCCGCTCGTTCCTGGCCGGTGGAGGATGTCCTTGCCGGATCTTCGGGGCGGATAGGTGATCGATTGCGGGTACGGCAATGACGGCTCTTTCCGGTACGTGGCTCTCTCGCAATTGGAAGGTCTGCAGGCAGTCTGCCCCGAGGCGGGCGGAAACCCTATCCACGAAGGCAGCAAGAGACGCATCCTTCTGCTGGCGATACTCGAAATCGCCTTGCGACGTCACGAAATCTTCGTGACGTCGCACGTTGAGGCGAAGGATTTCAAAACCGTAACCCGCGTCGAAATCGTCGTGGATTGCCTGCAGGCGTTCGGCAAAGAGAGCGGCGATGCGCTTGGGTTCCCTCAGGGGCTGCGCGGTCCCTGCCGAAATGCGGAACACCTTGCCGTCGACGCGAAACAAGACCAGTTCGAAGATGCGGCCCCCGACGCCACGGGCTTCCAGCGAGAGCTTCAGGGAGACGGCAATCTGACCGGTGAGCGCGAGGATATCGTCTTCCGCGCCGATCGGTTCGATCAGACGACGTTCGACCGAGAGGCTCGCAACTGGCAGCCGTGGAGATACCGGCTCTTCATCTGTCCCAAGCGCCTGATCGAGCCTCAAAAGCAAGGCTCCTCCGAAGCGGCGGGCAAGTGGGGCGCGTGGTGCGTCCAGTAGGTCGCCCACATATTTGAGCCCCATTTTATTCAGGGCGCCTACGGTTTCTTCTTCAAGGCGTAAAGCCGCGATCGGCAAAGGCGCCAGAACCTGCTCGGCCTTCCCGTGTTCGATGATCCCGCCTTGACCGAAACGGCTGACCGCCCAGGACAATCCCGGTGATGAAGAGACGGCACCGCGTGCATCAAGGCCCATCTGGAAAAGCCTTGCGAGAATATCCTTAAGAAGTGCCGTCTCGCCGCCGAACAGATGAGCACAGCCCGTGATGTCGAGAAACAGGCCATCCACGCCATCGAGAGCGACAAGCGGAGTATAGCGATCGCACCAATCGGCGATCGCTTCCAGGAAGCGTCGGTTGGCAACTAGGTCGTCCTCGATCACATCGAGCTTGGGATAGATGGCGCGGGCTTCGGCGACGCCCATATGCTTTCTGAGATTGAGAGCTTCTGCAGCCTCATCCAGCGCCGTCAGCCTCATGGTATTGTTGAGGCGACTGGAGCAGACGATCGGTGGTGCGTCAGGACGTCCGTGCGAACGCCAGGAGAGCCCCCATTTCTTTCTTGCGATCCGGTCGGTCGGGAGATGCGGAAAGTGGAGCGCCAGAATGCGCTGCGCGTTCGTCTGGAAGGCGAGGGTCGGCTGATTGGGAGACGGCGAAAAAACGGCGGTCATGAGGGTTCCACTCCAGTAAAAAGGAGAGGGGAGCCGGATTGCGGCTCTTCTCCAGGGTGAGATGAAAAACCGGGTTGCCGATGCTACCGCCCAGCATCGTACCATCCGGCAAGGGGCGCGCCTGTGCCGGCGCGGGTGCTGCAAGGAAGCGGAAATAAGCGCTACTGGCTTCTTCCTCTCCAGCCTGCCGCAGCAGGAAAAGCGGGCGTTTGGATGCCTTTGCCCGCAAGCTCAAACGACGGCTCTCCGTCAGGCCAAAGGGCTTCGGGTTGCCCCGGACCTCCAGGATCGTCGCAGGAAAGACGCCGCTTTCGACTGCCGCTTCCGCAAGCCAAAGGGCATCCTCAAGCTTGCGCGGACTGGCATAGAAGAACTGGTCCGGCTTCAGGCCGAAATCCCGCAACCCCACGGCGTAGGGCTCTCCCGCCTCCATCGTGCAAACCGTATCGGCGATCCACAGGATCGGTAGCGGCACATTGTGGCTCTCTTCGGCCTGACGTTGCAGCATGGCAGCAAGTGCCAGCACAAAGCCGCTGCCAGCACCGGCTTCCCGCAAGAGATCGGAGCGAATCTCGGTAATCCCGTCGAGCGGCAAGCCGCCATCGATCGCCTCGTCGAGCGCGGGTATTCCGAGGGGAAGACGCAATATGTCTTCGTTTTTTCCAGCGGCGGGGCCGTCATTTTCACCCAAGGCCTGGCTTTCCGCTGCAGCCAAGGCCGGCGCGGGCTTTCCTTCGAGCTTTGCAATGGTTTCGCGGAGTGCAAAAAGCCGCTCGCGCGTCACGGCCGGCTGTGCCATGACGTTCTCCAACTTTCAAATGTTCCTGTTATGTTCTTATGGATTCCAGAGCTGGGCGAAAGAGTCAACAGGCATTTGATGTGAATTTATTCCTGCCTTTGATTCCGCTCTCGAAAATCGTGCGTAAAGGTTCTATATGGGCCGCAAAGGAAGGAATATTCATGGCCCGCATAGACCAGAGCGAGAATTGGCGGGATCGCCACGCGCCGACGATCAGCACTTTCGAGTCGTTGGCGATGGAGGCATATAGCCACCTGCCGGAAGAATTCCGCTCACTGACCACCAATCTGACGATCGAGATCGAGGACTTCCCTGACGACGACGTATTCGAGGACATGGCGCTGGAAACGCCATTCGACCTTCTCGGCCTCTTCGAAGGCCGAGGAATCTCGGAGCGCTTCACGATGGAAACCGGCGAATTGCCGAACCGCATCCGCCTCTACCGGCGGCCGATTCTCGACTACTGGGCCGAGAACGACGAGACGCTGGGTGATATCATCACTCACGTCCTCATCCACGAGATCGGCCACCATTTCGGTCTCAGCGACGACGATATGGAGCGGATCGAGGCGAGCGCCGAAGAGGCGGCCGAACGCTAAGCTCGCGCTTACTGTTCGGACAGTTTCATGTCCGGATGGTAGTCCTTGCCTTCGACTTCCTTGACGATCGCCTGAGCACACATCACTTGGCCGGTCTGGGTGTTGAAGGTCAGCGACGGCGAGCCGTTCAACGACCAGCCCTTGTTGAGGGCGGCGCTCACGCGGTGACAGAAAGCGGCATCATCCTGGCCGGTCAGAAGGCGATATAGCTTCATCTAAAGTCGTCTTTCACTTCGCCGTTTGGCGTTCTGCAATCAGACGGGCTTTATGAACCAGACTTTCCGCCTGGACAAGATGCAGCCGCTCAATCATCCGACCATTGGCATTGATGATATTCAGGCCTTCGGCAGCAGGGTCGGCAAAGGCGGCGATGATCGCCTCCGCCTCGGCAATTGCCGCTTCGTCCAGGCCGAAATGCCGGTTGGCAGCTTCGATCTGAGCCGGGTGGATCAGCATCTTGCCGTCGAAGCCCATGGCGCGGGCATGCGCGCATTCGGCATCGAAGGCATCGGCATCCTTGAAATCGTTGAAGACGCTGTCGATCGCATCAAGGCCATAGGCACGCACGGCCAGGATCACCTGCATCAGCCAGGGCACGAGATAGGTGCGACCCGGCTGCGGCAGGACACCGGTCTCCTTGCGCAGGTCGTTGAGGCCGACGACGAAACAATCAAGCCTTGAGCCCGGTGTGCGCCCGGCCTCGGCGATCGCCGCCGCGTTCAGAATGCCGCGGGGCGTTTCGATCATCGCCCAGATGCGCAGGCTTTCCGGCGCGTCGGCATCGGCGAGCTGGTCGCTGACGGACATCACATCCTGAGGCTCGTCCACTTTCGGCAGGAGTACGGCATCCGGCTCCAATGCCAAGACCAGCTCCATGTCCGCATTGCCGAAGGTGGAACCAAGCGCATTGATGCGGATGATCCGCTCCTTATTCACAAGGGGAGCCCCGGAAAAAAAAGCCTTCAGATTCTCGCGGGCTTCCGCCTTTCGTTCCGGTGCCACCGAGTCCTCAAGATCGAAGATGACGGCATCGCAATCCAGCGCATGGGTCTTTTCCAGGGCGCGTGCATTAATGGCCGGAACGCTCAGCACCGAACGGCGAAGATTCAAGGAACGAGTCGGAGAATTGCGGGTCATCACAAATGTGTGCCAAGCTTTGTGACAGGTGGCAAGACAACAAAAAGCCATGCTCACCTTGCAGAGAAGGAAAAGAAGGACCACATTCCTTTCCGAAGAAAGGTCTAAAACTCATGCAAAGCATTCGTTCCGTCTTCCTCTTGCTTGCAGGCATCACCGCCTTCGTTGCGCTGGCGCTCGTCACCTTTTCCGTGACGCTCGCAGTCGGCGGTATTCTGACGGTGCTTATGGTTGGCCGCGCGCTTTCGTTGAAGATGAAACCTGCCCCGGTCCGCGCCTCCGCCAAGACCAAGCCTCATTCCGGCGAGAACATGCGCATCTGGAATGACGGCCGCGGCACGATCATCGATCTCTGACGGGTGGATACTTTTCCAGAAAAATTTCGGCATCGCTGTCGGCTCGACTGATCTTCCCGCGTCTTTGAAAGGCCAGGGCTTCTGCCCGAACCAAATCAAACGATGGAGGACAGTATGGATACCACAACGGAAACCGGCGTGGCGAAGATGCCGCCGGTCAAGAATGGCTTGCTGCCATATGTCACGGTCGATGGTGCGTTGAAGGCCGCGGAATTCTACAAGCGTGCTTTTGGCGCCGAGGAGGCGTTTGTCGTCCCTCCGGACGAAAACGGGCGGACGATGCATGTCCACCTCTACATCAACGGAAGCTCGTTGATGCTATGCGATGCCTATCCCGAGCATGGCCATCCCTTCGAGAAGCATCAGGGCTTCACCCTTCAGCTTGTTATCGATGATATCGATTTCTGGTGGGATCGCGCCGTTGCCGCTGGCGCGGAGGTGATCCTGCCCGTCCAACTGATGTTCTGGGGTGATCGATATGGCCAGCTTCGCGACCCGTTCGGGGTTCTTTGGGCGATGAATGCGCTAGCGAATGCAAATTGATCTCACGATGACCATGGATGGCTGCGCGTCGAATCCGCGCGCGGCCGCACCTGCGATGTAAATTTTTCTTCATTTCGGTCGAAATCTGGACTAAACGCTGATCAACAAAACTACGTCTGCTGACATTGGAGCCAGGCCATGGACAAATTCGTAAAGCTGACGGGCGTCGCTGCCCCTCTGCCGGTTGTCAATATCGATACCGACATGATCATTCCGAAGGATTACCTGAAGACGATCAAACGCACGGGTCTTGGCAAGGGTCTTTTCGCCGAAGCCCGTTACAATGAAGACGGCTCTCCGAACCAGGATTTCGTGCTGAACAAGCCGGCCTATCAGAATGCGAAGATCCTCGTTGCCGGCGACAATTTCGGTTGCGGCTCCTCGCGCGAGCATGCGCCGTGGGCGCTTCTCGACTTCGGCATCCGTTGCGTCATCTCGACCAGTTTCGCCGACATCTTCTACAATAACTGTTTCAAGAACGGCATTCTGCCGATCAAGGTCAGCCAGGAAAACCTCGACAAGCTGATGGACGACGCCTCGCGCGGCTCCAACGCGATCCTGACAGTCGACCTGGAAAACCTCGAGATCACCGGTCCTGACGGCGGTTCGATCAAGTTCGATCTCGACGAATTCAAGCGTCACTGCCTGCTGAACGGCCTCGACGACATCGGCCTGACGCTCGAAAAGGGCGCGGCGATCGACAGTTTCGAAGCCAAGAATGCTGCATCCCATCCCTGGGCTGCGTAAGTTTTACAAAACATAGCATTGGTCAAGCCGGGCTTTTTGCCCGGCTTTTTCTTTGGCCGGCTTACAGAAAGCGCTCTTTCCAGGCCTTCAGCTTCTCCAGTGAAACGCCGATGCCGCCGCAGACTTCGATCAGCGGATTGTTGAAGCGAGCGAGAATGTCGGCATCTACGTCGGCCACCGCAAGTGCAGCTCCGCAAGCGGGCTCGACCAGAATGCGATAGGTGTCGGCGAACTTCAGGCAGGCGGCGACAGCCTGCGCATCGGTCACCGTGACGCTCTCTATCGGATGATGCCTCGGCAGGTCGAAGACATGCTGGGCCACCTGGCGCGCACCGAGCGAGCTGGCGATGGAGGTAATCGCCGGCAAGGTGATGCGCTCTCCTGCAGCAAGACTTGCATGAAGCGAAGCGGCTCCTTCGGTCTCTACGGCAATGACAGGCACATCGGACAAGCCGTTTCGCTTGAGACCGGCAACAATGCCCGCGAGCAAACCGCCGCCGCCGACGCTGGCGATGACGCAATCGAAGTCGGCACCTTTTGCGAGAGCCTCATCGATCAATGTGCCGTGCCCTTCCCACAGAAGCGGATGGTCGAACGGGTGCACATAGGCTGCCTTCCTGGCATTCGCGTGCTCGATCGCAAAGGCGTTGGCTTCATCGAATACCGTTCCGTGCACGAGAACCGTGGCGCCGGTTGCCTCGATCGATTGACGCACTTCCGCCGACGTCGTCTCCGGAACGACGATCGTCACCGGAATGCCGAGCGCCCGTCCGGCATAAGCGGCAGCGATCCCGGCATTGCCGCCGGAGGCGCAGAAGATCTCGCGGGCGCCGTTCTCGATCTCATGCTGGCAAAGCCGACCGATACCACGAAGCTTGAAGCTTCCAGAGGGCTGCAGCGCATCGAGCTTCAGCCATAGCGGCTTGTTGCTCGCGCTGTAGTCGGCTGACGTGCGGAAAAGCGGAGTGTCGAGATGCAGGGGTGCAGATGGCAGCATGGTGGTATCCGATGAGGTGGCGATAGAGGTTCTCCTTGTGGACCCGCATGCGCCGATCGGTCAACGCGAGATGTTGGCAGTAATTCCGCAACCGTACCGAATCGACCTCCCGCTCGCTTGAAATGCCGTTTTTGCGGGTCTAAGAAGCCGCAACTTGTTTTTCCGCGGAGGATTTCATGACAGCGCGCAATCTTTTACTGCTGCCGGGCGACGGCATCGGCCCAGAAGCCATGGGTGAGGTCCGCAAGATCATTGCCTATATGAACGAGGCAACGAATGCCGGCTTCGTCACGGACGAAGGTCTGGTCGGTGGCAGCGCCTATGACGCGCATGGTGCTGCGATCTCCGAAGCTGACATGCAGAAGGCGCTTGCAGCGGACGCCGTTCTCTTCGGTGCCGTCGGCGGCCCGAAGTGGGATAGTGTTCCCTATGAAGTGCGTCCGGAAGCTGGTCTTCTGCGCCTGCGCAAGGACCTGCAGCTGTTTGCGAACCTGCGCCCGGCCATCTGCTATCCGGCGCTTGCATCGGCTTCCTCGTTGAAGCCGGAGCTCGTCGAAGGCCTCGACATCCTCATCATTCGCGAGCTGACTGGCGGCGTCTACTTCGGCGAGCCGAAGGAGATCATCGACCTCGGTAACGGCCAGAAGCGTGGCATCGACACGCAGGTCTATGACACCTACGAGATCGAGCGGATCGCCGGTGTTGCCTTCGAGATGGCACGCACCCGCCAGAACCGCGTCTGCTCGATGGAAAAGCGCAACGTTATGAAATCCGGCGTGCTCTGGAACCAGGTCGTGACGGAAACGCACAAGGCCAAGTATTCCGACGTCCAGCTTGAGCATATGCTGGCCGACGCCGGCGGCATGCAGCTGGTTCGCCAGCCGAAGCAGTTTGACGTCATCGTCACAGACAATCTGTTCGGCGACATGCTTTCCGACGTTGCCGCCATGTTGACCGGCTCGCTCGGCATGTTGCCCTCCGCCTCGCTCGGTGCGCCGGATGCAAAGACCGGCAAGCGCAAGGCGCTCTACGAGCCGGTGCATGGCTCGGCCCCCGACATCGCCGGTAAGGGCATTGCTAATCCGATCGCGATGATCGCTTCCTTCGCCATGTGCCTGCGCTATTCCTTCAACCTGGTGACGGAAGCCGACAACCTGGAAAAGGCGATCGCTAACGTGCTCGACAAGGGCATCCGCACTGGCGACATCATGGCAGAAGGCTGCAAAAAGGTCGGCACGACGGAGATGGGCGACGCGATCCTCGCCGAGTTCAAGGCGCTTTCTGCCTGATATTTCACGTGAAACACGTTTCTGGCCCTCCGCATCTGCCGATGCGGAGGGCCTTTGCTTGAAGGTGGCTGATGCCGCTCCTATCTCCGTTCTGCATTGATGAAAGAGCAGAGTGGAATGAGCGAGACTGTCGATCATAAGCCAATCTTTTGGAGCTACCTGCGAAAGCGCTATGAGGCACGGCGCACGATCCATCAGCGGGTTCCCTGGAAGTGGTTTGCATTTTCGGCGGTTAATGCCATTGCCATCGCCTTCTTCGTCTTCGATCGCCCGCTCGGCCTGGCAGCCAAGGATCTGGCGCCACCGCTGATCTCGATTGCCGGCGATGTTACCGATATCGGTAGGCTCGCCTGGATTCTTGCCGGCCTCTCTACGATCTTCGCCACGGGCTATTTCGTTCGTCGCCGGCTCTGGAAGGTCCGCAGGCGGTTTCGCATGGTCTATTTCGGACAGATGACGGCCTATGTCGCGTTGTCCGTGCTCTTCACCAGCATCGTCGCCAATCTGCTGAAGTTCGCGATCGGCCGGGCGCGGCCGCTGATCTATGACCAGGAGGGTATCTTCAGCTTTGCGCCCTTCAACATGGATTTCCTGCACCAGAGCTTCCCCTCTGGACACTCGGCCAACATAGGCGCGCTGTTCGTCGCGCTCGCGCTGCTCTTCCCGCGCTTTCGCCTTGGCTTCATCAGTATAGGGCTTTGGCTTGGTGCCACGCGCGTCATCATCGGTGTGCATTATCCAAGCGATGTCGTGGCCGGCCTTGCGCTGGGTGCCTGGTTTGCCTTTGCCACCTCGGTCCTCTTCGCGCGCTTCGGCCTGATCTTCTCCATCGGTCGCGATGGCGGCTGGCCGACGCCGCGGCTAAGCCGCCTTCTCTGAGGCTTCCATAAATGAAAAACCCGGCGCCTTATGAGCGCCGGGTTCAGATTTGCAGTCTTCACTCGTCTCAATCCATCGCGTGGATATCGCGATCTTTGGTTTCCGGCAGGAAGATCAGGCCGATAACCAGCGTGATCGCCGCGAACACGATTGGATACCAGAGGCCGAAGTAGATATCGCCGGTAGCGGCACTCATTGCGAAGGCCGTTGCCGGCAGCAGGCCACCGAACCAACCGTTGCCGATATGGTAAGGGAGCGACATGCCGGTGTAGCGGATGCGGGTCGGGAAGAGTTCGACCAGTAGGGCGGCAATCGGGCCGTAGACCATCGTCACATAGAGAACGAGCACGAACAGGATGGCGATCGTGCCGATCCAGTTGACGCGGGACGGGTCAGCCGTCATCGCAAAGCTGCCGCCATTGGCGATATTATAGACCGCCATGTCGGTGACGCCCTTGGCTTCGTCGGCGGTCAGCAGCTTATCGGCGACAAGCTTGTCAGCCGGCACGGTCTGCTTTTCACCGGCACGGACTGCGTCGACGTTGAGAGCAAGTTCCGGGTTGGCTGCAATGAAGGCATCCAGCTTGGCATCCGGAACTTTGGTGGCGCCGCGCTTCAGCGGGTATCCGGCGTCGTGAAGGGCGATATTGACGCCCTTTTCGAAAGCGCCCGTCATTGCTTTTGCCTTGTCGCCGGCGGCGATGGCATCGAAGCTGTTGATGGTTTCGTCGCCGATCTTGACCGTAGCAGGTTGCCCCGCGGGGCCGGGGACAACATCATAAGGAACCGAGTTCTTGGTCAGGAAGGCCGTTGCCACGTCGCAGGAACTGGTGAACTTCGAGGTTCCGGTCGGGTTGAACTGGAACTTGCAGTCAGCCGGGTCGGCCGTCACGGTTGCGCGGACGGAGGCCTGGGCTTCCGCAAGCGCCGGATTGGCAGTCCAGGTCATGGCCTTAAACAACGGCTGGTAGGTGACGGCGGCGATCAAGAGGCCGGCCATGATGATCGGCTTGCGACCGATCTTGTCGGACAGGCCGCCGAAGACGACGAAGAACGGTGTGCCAAGGAAGAGTGCAATGGCCACCATGATGTTTGCCGATTGCAGGTCGACTTTGAGCACATTCTGCAGGAAGAACAGCGCGTAGAACTGGCCGCCGTACCAGACGACTGCCTGACCCATTGTTGCGCCGAGAAGCGCAATCAGCGCGATCTTGGCATTCTTCCATTGACCGAAGGCTTCGGTCAGCGGGGCTTTCGAGCCCTTGCCTTCCGCCTTCATTCTCTGGAATGCCGGTGACTCGTTCATCTTCAGACGGATCCAGACGGAGACGCCGAGAAGGACGACCGATACCAGGAACGGAATGCGCCAGCCCCACGCGGCAAAGGCTTCCTTGCCCATCAGGAACTGAACGCCGACGATGACGAGAAGCGACAGGAAGAGGCCGAGCGTTGCCGTCGTTTGAATCCATGAGGTGAAGTAGCCGCGGCGTCCATTGGGCGCATGTTCGGCCACGTATGTTGCCGCACCGCCATATTCGCCGCCGAGCGCAAGACCTTGCAAGAGCCGAAGTCCAATCAGGATGATGGGCGCCGCGATGCCGATCGTTGCCGCACCAGGAAGAATACCAACGAGAAATGTCGAGAGGCCCATGATGAGGATCGTCACCAGGAACGTGTACTTGCGGCCGACGAGGTCGCCGAGGCGGCCAAAGACGAGCGCGCCGAACGGGCGCACCAGGAAGCCAGCGGCAAAGGCCAAAAGCGTGAAGATGTTTCGTGTTGCTTCCGGGTATTGGGTGAAATAGGTCGCGCCGATATAGGTGGCGAGCGAACCGTAAAGATAGAAGTCATACCATTCGAAAACGGTCCCGAGCGATGAGGCGAAGATAACCTTCTTCTCCTCGCCCGTCATCGGACCGGCTTTTGAGCCGTCGACGCTTACGACATTTGCCATTTTCTGTCCTCCACAGAGCGAATGTGAAATGCGGCGCGCGACCATACTCTCCTCGAAGCGTACCCCAGGTCGCGGTTCGCCTGACGAGAGTGTGCCAGAAAAGCTCCCCCATAAAGAGAGCGGCTTTGGGATTATGACTTTAGTCTAACGCCGTTGCGCAGATTGTCGCAGGCAAGAGCCGGTCGCGCCTTTGCCCTTCAGGCCTTGTGGGAAAGAATATTCACCAGGGTTCCGAAGGGGTCGCGAACATAGAAGCGACGTACACCCCACGGCTCGTCGGCCGGGCCATAACAAATCTCGAAACCAGCGGTGCGCATGGCTGCGTATGCTTCATCGACGTCATCGACTTCGATTGACAGGCCCGGAATCGGCGTTCCCGCGCCGCCTTCGCTTGCAAAGCTGACCTGGACGGACATCTGCTGGCTTGAGCCGTAGGTTGCGATCCAGCCGTGATCCATCAGGAGATCCAACCCGAGGATATCCCGATAGAATGCGCTTGCGGCGGCCGGGCTGGGAGTTTCGAGATTGGCGACAATTCGTCTGACTTGCATACGACCTCCCCGCGGTTTCGTTTCCGATACTTAGAAAGTGGTCGCTGGTCGGCAAGAAAAAAGCCGGATGGCAGAACCATCCGGCTTTGATCGATCGATGCACCTGTTTCCGATCAGGCCGCCTCTGTCGTGTGTGCCTTGCGAACTTCCTCATCCGTCAGGATGCCGCTCGCACGGAGCAATGCAGCGAAGCGGCCGTTGCTCTGGCTGAGTTCTTCGAAGCTGCCTTCTTCGACGACACGGCCGCTATCCAGGAACAGGACCTTGTCTGCTTCACGAACCGTCGAAAGACGGTGCGCGATAATGAAGGTCGTGCGGTTTTGGCGCAGGTTGTCGATTGCGGCCTTCACGCGGTTTTCCGTTTCGACGTCAAGCGCGCTCGTCGCTTCGTCCAGCACCAGGATCGGCGCATCCTTGAGGATGGCGCGGGCGATCGCCACACGCTGACGTTCGCCGCCCGAGAGCTTGTTGCCGCGCTCGCCGACATGGGTGTCGTACTGATTTTCGCGTGTCTCGATGAAGTCGGCTGCGGCAGCAGCTTCTGCGGCACGGCGCATGTCTTCATCCGAAGCGCCCTCGCGGCCGAGGCGAATGTTGTCGCTGATCGAGCGGTTGAGCAGGCCGGCATCCTGGAACACAGTTGCGATATAGCGGCGAAGCGACTTGCGGGTGATCTTCGTCGTATCGTGACCATCGACCAGGATCTGGCCGCTGTCCGGGTCATAGACGCGTTGCAGTAGGTTGATCATCGTGGTCTTGCCCGAGCCGGTAGGGCCGACGATCGCAACCGTCTGGCCAGCCTTGGCGGTGAAAGACACATTATGCAGGCCCTGCGCGGTGTTGCCGAAGCGGAACGACACGTTGCGGAATTCAACTTCACCCTTCACGTCGGCGATATCGGCATTGCCGGCCGGCTCTTCGCGTTCGCGGACCGAGTCTTCGAGCGAGTAGAAGTCCTCAAGTTTTGAGCGAGCCTCGAAGATCTGCGTTGCGAACTGACGCATCTGGTCGAGACGCGAGATCAGCAGGTTCGCAAAGCCGATGAAGGCAATGACGTCACCGATACGGAGCTCGCCGGACTGGACCATCAGCGTACCGATCACCAGGATGACCATCATGGCGATGGTGGATGCCATGCGGTTCATTGCGCCGGCCAGAGCCCACCAGTCGAGAACCGGAAACTGAGCCTGCAGCAGGCGGTCGGCAAAGGACTTCAACGCCTTGGTTTCGGCCTCGATGCGGTTGTAGCTGTGCAGGACCGACACGTTGCTGATCGAGTCACTGACGTGCGAAAATACTGTGTGGTAGTGGTTCTCGACTGATGCCTGGCCATCCTTGGTACGGCTCATGACGAGACGACCGATCAGCCAGTAGGCTACGCCGAGCACGACCAGTACGCCCGAAAGACGCAGGTCCATCGACATTGCGGTCGGGATCAGAAGTGCGATCGCCACGGCTGTTGACAGGTGGTTGCGCATGAACTCGAGCCAAAGGCCGAAGAGCGTTTCGCATGCGCGCAGCAGCGTATGCAGCGCATTCGACGTGCCGCGCTGATGATGCCAGGACAGCGGCATCGAGATGATACGGCCGAACGCTTCCGTCAGCAGCGTGGCGCGCCGGCCATGAGCCAGCCGGTCGGCCTCACGCGCGACCAGAACAAAGGCTATGGTGTTGAAGACGGCAAAACCGGCCCACATGAAAAGGATGGGTTTAACTTCGCCCTTGCCCGAGATCGCATCGATGATGCGGCCGAACAAAATGGGTTCGGCGATTGTGATCGCGGCAAGCACGATATTCGCGATAACGACCAGGGATACGCGGAGCTTGTAGGCGCCAAGATAGCGCAAAGCTCTTGCATAGACCTTGAATAGCGACACAGCGATACCTCTTGTGCATCTGCGAAATAGTGGATGCTGCGACGCTACAGAAAGATATCTGAACCGGCGATTAACGAAGCGTTCAGGGGGCTTTCGCAAGGAAGATTCTTTGGGTCCCGAAGCGCATGCAAATGCCTGGGTCTGAAATTTTTTGGGGCGGTTTGAAAATTTCGCAATTTTCGCTTGCGTTGAACGACTGCGCTGGCACACGATAATACATATTCTAGATTGATGTTTGATTGCATCGAAAGGCGCCCCGCCATCGGGGCATGGCCTATTGGCTGTTACTATTCAATGTGAAGCCCAATTGGGTGGGGACGTTTTGGTGAATATTCATTCGTTAATTCAATTGCTTGTTGTTCTAGAGGAATGCCGGAAGGCGGAAGGCGTCATCGCGGAGCTCGAGCACGTCGTTCACTCTTATGGTTTCCAGTATTATGGCCTTATGCGGCATCTCAGAGCGACTGAAGATCCAGTCAGCCTTATGTTTGCCGGCCATTGGCCAGAGAAGTGGGCACAAATCTATCTTTCGAAGAAATACGTTCTGACCGACCCGACGGTGCGCTATCTCGCACATGCGCAAAGACCGTTTCGTTGGAAGGACAGCTTGACGGCTTTCCGCAAGGATCCGCATCACCGGCGCATGGAGCAAATGATGGCCGACGCCCATAGCCATGGCCTGAGGGACGGCTACATTTTCCCTATCCATGGCCGAAACGGCATCCTCGGTAACATGAGCGTAGGCGGAACGCCCGTGGATCTTTCTCCTGTCGAGATCTCGCTTTTTGGCGCCGTCGCTCGAAAGGCTTTCTGGCGGCTCCTTGATCTCAAGGGGGAGGCTCCGGCACTTGAAGAAGTTTCCGGCGTCGACACGCGCTTGACGCGCCGAGAGATGGAAATACTTCAGTATCTTGCCGAAGGCATGACCTCCGTGGAGATCGGCAAGCGTCTCAAGATTTCGAACCACACCGTCGACTGGTACATGAACGGCCTGCAAGACAAGTTGAAAGCAAAAAACAGACAGCATGCAGTCGCTGTCGCCTTCCGGCATGGCCTCATCACCTAGTCCTAGAGAAATTCTATTTCCGGCGGTTCTGGAAATTGAACTTTCCGTGACAGCGCGTTAAGACTTCTCTTCGCGGGTGCAGCATTGCCCGTTTCGATGCCGTGAGGAGACAGCATTGCCCATTTCCAAGATACTTGTTGCCAACCGTTCGGAAATTGCCATCCGCGTGTTTCGCGCGGCCAACGAGCTCGGGATAAAAACGGTCGCGATATGGGCGGAAGAAGACAAACTGGCGCTGCACAGGTTCAAGGCCGACGAGAGCTATCAGGTCGGCCGTGGGCCCCATCTTGCCCGCGATCTCGGGCCGATCGAGAGCTATCTGTCGATCGATGAGGTGATCCGCGTCGCCAAGCTTTCCGGTGCCGATGCGATCCATCCGGGCTATGGCCTCCTGTCGGAAAGCCCGGAATTCGTCGATGCCTGCAACAAGGCCGGCATCACCTTCATCGGCCCGACGGCCGATACCATGCGCCAGCTCGGCAACAAGGTCGCGGCGCGCAATCTGGCAATCTCGGTCGGCGTGCCTGTGGTGCCGGCAACCGAGCCGCTGCCCGACGATATGGCCGAAGTCGCCCGCATGGCGGCAGCGATCGGCTACCCTGTGATGCTGAAGGCCTCGTGGGGCGGTGGCGGGCGCGGCATGCGCGTCATTCGCTCGGAAGCCGACCTGGCGCGCGAGGTGACGGAAGCCAAGCGCGAGGCGATGGCCGCTTTCGGCAAGGACGAGGTCTATCTGGAAAAGCTCGTCGAGCGTGCCCGCCACGTCGAAAGCCAGATCCTTGGCGATACGCATGGCAACGTCGTTCACCTTTTCGAGCGCGACTGCTCGATCCAGCGCCGCAACCAGAAGGTTGTCGAGCGTGCGCCGGCCCCTTATCTGAGCGAGGCGCAGCGCCAGGAACTGGCGGCCTATTCGCTGAAGATCGCTGGCGCCACCAATTATATCGGCGCCGGCACGGTCGAGTATCTGATGGATGCTGATACCGGCAAATTCTACTTCATCGAAGTCAATCCGCGCATTCAGGTCGAGCACACCGTCACCGAAGTCGTCACGGGCATCGACATCGTCAAGGCACAGATCCATATCCTCGACGGCTTTGCGATCGGCACGCCGGAATCGGGTGTGCCCGAGCAGAAAGACATTCGCCTCAACGGCCACGCCCTGCAGTGCCGTATCACCACCGAGGATCCGGAGCACAACTTCATCCCGGATTACGGCCGTATTACCGCCTATCGCTCGGCATCCGGCTTCGGCATCCGCCTGGATGGCGGCACCTCCTATTCCGGCGCGATCATCACCCGTTACTACGATCCGCTGCTGGTCAAGGTCACGGCCTGGGCACCGAATCCTTCGGAAGCGATTTCCCGCATGGACCGCGCGCTGCGCGAATTCCGTATCCGCGGCGTGGCCACCAACCTGACCTTCCTGGAAGCGATCATCACGCATCCGAAGTTCAGGGATAACAGCTACACCACGCGCTTCATCGACTCGACGCCGGAACTCTTCCAGCAGGTCAAGCGACAGGACCGCGCAACCAAGCTTCTGACCTACCTCGCGGATGTCACGGTCAATGGTCATCCCGAAGCCAAGGATCGGCCGAAGCCATCGGCAGGTATCGCAGAACCGATCGTGCCCTACACCAATGGCAACGGCGTTCCCGACGGCACCAAGCAGCTTCTCGACAAGCTCGGTCCGAAGAAGTTCGGCGAGTGGATGCGCAATGAAAAGCGCATCCTGATGACCGATACGACAATGCGCGACGGCCATCAGTCGCTGCTTGCGACACGTATGCGCACCTATGACATCGCCCGTATCGCCGGCACTTATGCGCACGCCTTGCCGAACCTCTTGTCGCTCGAGTGCTGGGGTGGTGCGACCTTCGACGTCTCGATGCGCTTCCTGACGGAAGATCCGTGGGAGCGTCTGTCGCTCGTGCGCGAAGCCGCACCCAACCTGCTTTTGCAGATGCTGCTGCGCGGCGCAAACGGCGTCGGCTACAAGAATTATCCTGACAACGTCGTCAAATACTTCGTCCGGCAAGCGGCTGCTGGTGGTATCGATCTCTTCCGCGTCTTCGACTGCCTGAACTGGGTCGAGAACATGCGTGTCTCGATGGATGCGATCGCCGAAGAGAGCAAACTCTGTGAAGCGGCGATCTGCTACACCGGCGATATCCTGAATTCGGCCCGCCCGAAGTACGATCTCAAGTACTACACGGACCTCGCCGTTGAACTCGAAAAGGCCGGCGCGCATATCATCGCGGTCAAGGACATGGCCGGCCTTCTGAAGCCGGCTGCCGCCAAAGTCCTGTTCAAGGCGCTGCGTGACGCGACCAGCCTTCCGATCCATTTCCACACGCACGACACCTCAGGCATTGCAGCGGCAACGGTTCTTGCTGCCGTTGATGCTGGCGTCGACGCCGTCGATGCGGCGATGGATGCGCTGTCCGGCAATACCTCGCAGCCGTGCCTTGGCTCGATCGTCGAGGCGCTGCGTGGCTCCGAACGCGATCCCGGTCTCGATCCCGAATGGATCCGCCGCATCTCCTTCTATTGGGAAGCGGTGCGTCATCAGTATGCGGCCTTCGAAAGCGACCTCAAGGGACCGGCATCGGAAGTCTACCTGCACGAAATGCCCGGTGGCCAGTTCACCAATCTCAAGGAGCAGGCCCGCTCGCTCGGCCTCGAAACCCGTTGGCATTCGGTGGCGCAGGCCTATGCCGACGCCAACCAGATGTTCGGCGACATCGTCAAGGTGACGCCGTCCTCCAAGGTCGTCGGCGACATGGCGCTGATGATGGTCAGCCAAGACCTGACAGTTGCTGACGTCGTTAGCGCCGACAAGGAAGTCTCCTTTCCGGAATCGGTTGTCTCGATGCTGAAGGGGGATCTCGGACAGCCGCCGTCCGGCTGGCCGGAAGCGCTGCAGAAGAAGGCACTGAAGGGCGACGCGCCCTATACCGTGCGTCCGGGTTCGCTGCTTGCCGACGCCGATCTCGATGCTGAGCGCAAAGTTATCGAGACCAAGTTGGAGCGTGAGGTCAGCGACTTCGAATTCGCTTCCTATTTGATGTATCCGAAGGTCTTCACCGATTTTGCGCTGGCCTCCGACACCTACGGCCCGGTCTCCGTGCTGCCGACGCAGGCCTATTTCTACGGCCTTGCCGACGGCGAGGAGCTGTTTGCCGACATCGAGAAGGGCAAGACGCTCGTCATCGTCAATCAGGCGATGAGCGGAACGGACAGCCAGGGTATGGTCACGGTGTTCTTCGAGCTCAACGGCCAGCCGCGCCGCATCAAGGTTCCGGATCGCGCGCATGGTGCGACCGGTGCTGCCGCTCGCCGCAAGGCGGAGCCGGGCAATGCCGCGCATGTCGGCGCGCCGATGCCTGGCGTCATTTCCCGCGTCTTCATTTCGCCGGGCCAGGCGATCAATGCCGGCGACGTGCTTGTTTCCATCGAGGCCATGAAGATGGAAACGGCAATCCATGCCGAAAAAGACGGTGCGATTGCGGAAGTGCTCGTCAAGGCGGGCGACCAGATCGATGCCAAGGACCTGCTAGTCAGCTATGCTGGCTGACGGACATTCGAACGATAAAAAGGGCGGCCTTCGGGCCGCTCTTATATTTTTCGTGAGAGGATTGATATGAGTAAGCTCAAGATTGCCGTCATCATCGGAAGCACGCGAATTGGCCGTTTTGCGGATCATCCTGCCAAGTGGATTGCTCAGATAGCCGCAAGCCGCCCCGAATTGGAGGTCGAAGTTCTCGATCTCTTGGACTACCCGATGTCCTTCCTCGGACAGGCAAGCGCAACTGAATCTCAGAATGAAACGGCGGAGCGCTGGAAGAAGAAGCTGCTCGAGTTCGACGGCTACATTTTCACGGCCGCCGAGTACAACCATGCGCCGACGGCCGTTCTCAAGAATGCGATCGATCTCGGTCATTTCGTCCATAAACCGGTTGCCTTCGTCGGCTACGGCGGTGTCGGTGGCGCGCGTGCGGTCGAGCAGTTGCGGTTGATCTTCGTCGAAATGAGCGCCGTTTCCGTGAAGACAGGCGTTCACATTTCTTTCCCGGAATATCTCTCCGTTGCCAAGAACGGAAGGAGTCTGAACGACTACGCGCACCTCGTCGAGGCCGCTAAGAACCAGCTCGACCAGCTTGTCTGGTGGGGCAAAGCGCTGAAGGCGGCGCGCGCGGTCTAAAGCTCTAACCGCCGCCCGTGCCTAAATGTCGTAGGTGTGGGCGGCATTGATCGTCGAGATGAAGCGCTTGGTGCGCTCGCGCTCAGGCGCCGTAAAGATGTTCCTTGCGCTTCCTGTCTCTACCACGCTGCCGGCCTCGAGGAAGACGACGTCATTGGCGATCTTGGAGGCGAGGCGCAAGTCATGCGTCGCCATCACCATTGTCGTGCCCTCGCTGGCGAGACGACCGAGAACATCGACGACTTCGGCGGAAAGTTCTGGGTCGAGCGCCGAGGTTGGTTCATCGCAGAGAAGAACGCGTGGAGACGGGGCGAGCGCGCGGGCGATTGCGACGCGCTGCTGCTGGCCACCCGATAGCGTCGAAGGCCAGGCGTCGGCTTTGTGCGCCATGCCGACCTTCGTCAGCAGTTCCATTGCCCGCTCCCGTGCCCTTTCTTTCGGCCACCTCAGGACGGTGACAAGGCCTTCCATCACGTTCTCGATGGCTGTCTGATGTGGAAAGAGCTGGAAGTTCTGGAATACCATGCCGGTCTGCCGGCGGATCTTCTGGATCGCCTGCCAGCCGGTCTTCTGTCCTGGCGCAAAGCTCAGCTTCTCGTCGCCGAGGCGGATCATGCCTGCTGTCGGGATCTCCAGCAGGTTGATGCAGCGCAGCAGCGTACTCTTGCCGCCACCTGACGGACCGACGAGCGCCGTAACGCTGCCTTCGGGAATGCGGATGCTGATGTCTTTCAGAATGACGGCGTCGCCGAAGCGCTTTTCGATATGCGAAAGCTCGATCATGCGTTTGCCTCCAGCATACCGCCGTAGCGCGCGAAGCGACGCTCGAGGCGGACTTGCAGCGCGGATAGGACGGAGCTCAAAGCAAGGTATATCAATGCGGCCTCGATGTAGAGGATCAGCGGCTCGTAAGTGGTTGCGACGATGCGCTGCGCCGCCTGGAACAGCTCGGGCACCGTAATGGCGGCGGCAAGCGAGGTGTCCTTCACCAGCGAAATGAATGTGTTGGAGAGCGGCGGCACCGCAACACGCCCAGCCTGCGGCAGGATCGTGCGGCTCATTGCCTGACGCCAGCTCATGCCAATCGAATAGGCCGCTTCCCACTGCCCCTTCGGCACGGAGGAGATAACGGCGCGAATGATCTCGGAGCTGTAGGCACCGATGTTGAGGGTGAAGCCGATCAGCGCCGCCGGAAACGCGTCGAGCAGGATGCCGACGCTCGGCAAGCCGTAAAAGATGACGAAGAGCTGTACCAGAAGTGGTGTGCCCCTGATCACCCAGACATAGAACCGGGCGATGGCGACGATCGGCGCAGGTGCGAAAAGCCGCGCGATTGCCGTGAGCAATCCAAGGATGAGACCGAATGTGAATGACAGGAGCGTCAGCGGGATCGTGAAGATCAGGCCGGCCCAGAGGAGCGGACCAAGCGACTCCGCCATCAGTTGAAACCAGTGCGGCACGGGTGTTCTTTCTGTTCTAGTGACGCGATCGTTGCGTGCTTTGGGAGATACCCTTCGCAGGCTACTTCCTGCAAGAGCAGACCGCGTAGCGCTTTTTTCATCCCGCGGTTACATTCTCTCACCACTATGAGAAGAGATCGCTTGATTTTCGGATTGTATGCCGCCCTTGCAGCGGTGGTTGCGGGCCTGATCCTTGTCGGCGATGTCGACGGCGGGAGAAACGGCCGCCTGATAGTCGCTCTCCTTGGTCCTACCGGCGCCCTTTGGGTTTTCCGCGCCGTTCTGCTCATCGTCGTCGGAGCGCTTATCCTGGCCATCCGGTCCGAGATCCGGCAGCGGAAAAGGATTGATCGCATGATGAGGCAGCACATAAATCTTGACCGCAGCCAGCATGATCACGTCGATCCGACGGCGTAAAAACAGGGACGACAAAAGTGCCGCCCCTATTTGATGGCTTTCAGCTTACTTCGAAACGTCCTGGCCGAAGTACTTGTCGGAAATCTTCTTGTAGGTGCCGTCGGCCTTGACGTCGTCCAGTGCCTTGTTGATCGCCTCCAGCAGTTCCGGCTCGCCTTTGCGGATGATGATGCCGGAATAATCGGCATTTTCCTGCTCTGCCACGATCTTCACCGGAGCTTCCGGCTTGTGCTTCTTGAAGTCGAGGAAGGAAAGGCTGTCGTTGACTGTTGCGTCCGCGCGCTTGGTCAGCACCAGCTGGATCGACTGGTCGAAGCCGTCGGTGCCGACGAGTTCGGCGCCGGCCTCCTGGGCGAGCTTACCGAAGTTGCTGGTCAGCGACTGAGCCGACTTCTTGCCCTTGAGGTCTGCAAAACCCTTGATGCTGTCGTCGCCATCGCGAACGATCAGGACTGCCTTCGACGCGATGTAGGGTTCGGAGAAGTCATACTTCTGCTTGCGCGCCTCGGTGATGCCGACTTGGTTGATGACTGTGTCGTAGCGCTTCGCATCGAGACCGGCGATCAGGCCGTCCCATTTGCCTTCGACGAATTCCGCCTTGACGCCAAGCTTGGCGGCAACCGCTTCGCCGATCTCCACGTCGAAGCCGACCAGCTTGCCGCTCGTGTCATGAAAGGTGAACGGAGCATAGGTTCCTTCGGTGCCGATCTTCAAGACACCTGATGATTTGATGGCCGCGAGGTTGTCGCCGGCGATGGCAGGAAGGAGCGCGGCGGCCTGTATCAGTGCGGCGGCGGCGATGGTCTTTAGGAGGTTCATGTCTTTTCCAGTTCACCAGATGTAATCGATGCACGGAAAATCGCAGAAAAGCATTTGAGAAGAAGCGTAGAAAACTGCAAAGAAAATCGGCAGGTGCGAATATTTTTCTCATTTCTCACGATTTCGGTGGGCGTTGTTTCGTAGCGTGACGAAACGTGTATGGCGCGCGCCCTTGTGTGCGTAATTGCATTTGCTTATGCATGTTCTTGCCTGATTAATGACGAGATCGACGAAACCGGCACGAACATGAACGAACTTCTCATGCAGGAGCGGCAAAGCGCCATTTCGCGGAAGCTGCAGATCAACGGTCGTGTCCTTGCCGCCGAACTGGCGGAGGAGTTCGGCGTGTCCGAGGATACCGTGCGTCGGGATCTTCGCGAGATGGCAGCTGCAGGCCTTTGCGAGCGCGTTTACGGCGGTGCGTTGCCGGTTTCACCCGCCAGCACCAGCCTCAACCACCGCATGGGGGTTGCGCGGGATCGCAAGCAGGCATTGGCACTTGCTGCCGTTTCGCAGATAGCGCCCGGATCGACAGTCTTCTTCGATGCCGGCAGCACGAATCTTGCCATCGCTGCGGCGCTACCTGCCGACATGGCGCTGACTGCGGCCACGAACGCGCCGGCGATCGCTGCCGCGCTGCTCGAAAAACCTTTGGTCAATGTCATCCTTATCGGCGGTCTGCTCGATCGGCAGGTTGGTGGAACGCTTGGTGCGAAGGCCATGCGGGACATGGAGTCGCTGTCCCCCGATCTCTGCGTGCTCGGCGCCTGCGGCATCGATCTGGCAGCAGGCGTTACGACCTTCGGGTTCGAGGATGCCGAGTTCAAGCGTTTTGCGGCATCGCGGAGCAGGAAGGTCCTCGTTGCGGTGACCTCAGAAAAATTTGCCACCGCTGCGCCGCATGGCGTTCTCGCTGTGGCGCATTGCGCGTGTCTGGTGGTCGAAAGCAACGCCGATCCAGCCATGCTGGCGCAATATCGCGAACGCGGCTGCAAGACGATCGTGGCTCGCGAGACGGCGAGAACATAGTTCAAAATCGGGCGCGGACCGGTTCCGTCGCCGAGGCATATTGGGAAGAGACATGGACAGTCAAGTGAATGTGACAACGATCGCCAGAAGCGGCTTCGTGACCAGAGGCAGGGTGGCAGTCTCGTTGCTGTTCCTGATGAACGGCTTTCTGGTCGGCTGCTGGGCGCCGAAGATTCCGGATTTCGCCGAACGCCTGCAACTCAGCAAGTTCGAACTCGGACTGATGATCCTGGTTTTCGGCGTCGGTTCGCTAATGCTGATGCCGATCGCAGGAACGCAGATCGCACGCTACGGCTCGAAGCGTGTGGCGCAGGTTGCTGCGGTCTGCCTGTTGCCTTCCCTGCTTGCGCTGACGCTCTCGCCGAACGTCTTGACCGGGGCAATCTCGATCTTTCTATTCGGTGGTTTTATCGGCGCGATGGACGTTGCCATGAATGCGAACGCGGTAGCCGTCGAGCAATCGATGCGGCGCGCCATCATGTCTTCGTGCCATGCCTTCTGGAGCCTGGGGGGGTTGATCGGTGCAGGTCTCGGCGGCTTGCTGATTGCCGAATTCGGCGTACTTTGGCATGCGCAGATCGCAACCGTGCTGGCTGTGATCTTCCTTGCAATCGCGTGGACGATGATCCTCACCGATCAACCACACCCCGACGAAAAGAAGGAAAAGCTGCGACTGCCGCTCACGCCGCTGCCCTGGCTGCTCGGTCTCATGGCACTTTTTTCCATGGTTCCGGAGGGCGCCGTGCTGGATTGGGGCGCGCTTTATCTGCGTCAGGAACTGGGCGCATCGGTCGCCGTCTCCGGCTTCGGCTTTGCGGCCTTCTCCCTCACCATGGCGATCATGCGGTTTGGCGGCGATCTTGTTCGTGACCGGCTCGGCGGTGTGACGACGCTTCGGATCTGCACGCTGTTTGCCATATCAGGCATGCTCCTCGCGGCCTTTGCTCCCAACGCGGAAATTGCGATCCTCGGCTTCGCCTTCTGTGGGATCGGGATTTCAAACATGGTTCCGATCGCCTTTTCGGCTGCCGGCAATGTTCCGGGCCTGAGGGCTGGTATCGGCCTGTCGGTCGTCACCACAATGGGCTATTCCGGCATGCTGGTTGCGCCGTCTGCGATCGGCTTCGTCGCCGAGCACATCGGCTTTAGTGTGGTCTTCATGGCGCTACCTGTGTTGCTTGTCGTCGTGCTATTGTTCTCGAACCTGGCGCGCTATGCCGATGGTATTTCAGGCGGCGGTCACTGAGCCCAGCTCCAAACAAAAGTGATGCGCGGGGCGGGTTGACAACAAAGCAGGCATGATCCACCTGAAAGACACGAATTTTAGGGGTTCAAGAACTCTATATGTCTTCTGCTGCAGATTTTGATCCGAAACCGCGCCGCGCATCCGTCGCCGTCGATGTTGGCGGCGTCATCGTGGGCGGTGGCGCGCCAGTTGTCGTCCAGTCGATGACAAACACCGACACGGCGGATATCGACTCAACGGTTGCCCAGGTGGCGGCTCTCTTCAAGGCGGGCTCGGAGATCGTCCGTATCACCGTAGACCGCGACGAAAGTGCAGCTGCGGTTCCGAAGATTCGCGAGAGGCTGTTGCGCCTTGGCATGGACGTGCCGCTGGTCGGTGATTTTCACTATATTGGCCACAAGCTTCTTGCCGATCATCCGGCTTGTGCCGAGGCGTTGGCGAAATACCGCATCAACCCGGGCAACGTCGGCTTCAAGGACAAGAAGGACAAGCAGTTCGGTGATATCATCGAGATGGCGATCCGCTACGACAAGCCGGTACGCATCGGAGTGAATTGGGGTTCGCTGGATCAAGAGTTGCTGACGGCGCTGATGGATCAGAACGCCGCGGCTGGCTCGCCGCTTTCGGCGCGCCAGGTGACTCGCGAAGCGATCGTGCAGTCCGCTTTGATTTCGGCCAATCTGGCCGAAGAGATCGGCCTGTCGCGCAACCGGATCATCCTGTCGGCCAAGGTTAGCCAGGTACAGGATCTGATCGCCGTCTATTCGATGCTCTCCGAGCGCTCTGACCATGCTTTGCACCTCGGTCTTACCGAAGCCGGGATGGGCAGCAAAGGGATCGTCGCCTCGTCGGCTGCCATGGGCTATGTCCTGCAACAGGGGATCGGCGACACCATCCGCGTGTCGCTGACGCCGGAGCCGAATGGTGACCGGACGCGCGAAGTGCAGGTCGCCCAGGAACTGCTGCAGGTGATGGGCTTCCGCCAGTTTATCCCTGTCGTGGCCGCTTGTCCCGGCTGCGGCCGCACAACCTCGACCGTCTTCCAGGAACTGGCGCAGAACATCCAGAACGACATTCGCAAAAACATGCCGGTCTGGCGCGAAAAATATCCGGGCGTCGAAGCTCTGAACGTTGCGGTCATGGGCTGCATCGTCAACGGGCCTGGTGAAAGCAAGCACGCCGACATCGGCATTTCGTTGCCAGGCACCGGCGAAACGCCAGCAGCGCCCATCTTTATCGATGGCCAGAAGGCGTTGACGCTGCGCGGTCCGAACATCGCTTCAGACTTCGAGGCGCTTGTTATCGACTACATCGAAAAGCGGTTCGGGCAGAAGACGGCCGCGGAGTAGTCCGCGGCGCTGGGTCAGATTCGGCTGGTCAAAAGCTTTAAACCTGCAAAGCAGTAAAAGGCTGCCATGGCACCTTCGATCCAGAGTCGCAGGCTCCGATAGATCTTCAGCGCGTGCGGTGTCGAGAAGAGCACTGCATAGCCCATGAAGGTGATGAATCCCGTTGTCATGCAAATGCCGATAATCAGGCCGGCGACAGATGCCGGGGCGCCCTGCGGCATTCCGAGCGCGATGATCGCCAGCCACGCGAAGATCGCTTTCGGGTTGGTGACGTGAATGCCGTAGCCACGCAGCAATAGGGCGGGTGTCGTAAGGCGCTTTTGCACGACAGTCTGCGGCAGTTCATCGTTGGCGCGAACAGCCTTGAAGGCCCTGTAGGCGAGGTAGAGCAGATAGAGGCCGCCGAAGATCTTCAGGATCTCCAGCGCCATGGCGTAGGTCTGGAGGATGGTTGCAAGGCCGAGTGCGGCAGCGCAGGCCCAGGTGAACGAGCCGGCGAAGATGCCGAGCGAGATGGTCATGCCCGCCTTTCGGCCATGCGTCATAGAGGTCGACACGATTGCCATGATTGCCGGGCCGGGGCTGATGACGGCGATCAAATAAGCGACGTAGGCAGGCAGGATCTGCGGTAGATAGGTCAGGATCTCATGCATCTTGCGTCTCTTACTCGGCCGGTTGAATATTGGCCCTATTTCTTAGGCGCGGTTCGCGGCGATCGACAAGAGATTGTGTCTCGTGTGTTGGCGGAAATATTGTCCCGGTGACGCTTTTTCAGCTCTTGCGTCCGGCAATGAAGCCAGCCGCTTCCGCGAGAATGATGCTGCGCTCGGAATAGGGAGCCAGCAGTGCTTGTGCCTCACGCACCTGCTCGGCAAGCTTGGCTTCCGCCCATGCCATGCCGTGCATTGCCACCAACGTGCCTTTGCCGCGGCCAGCGTCCTTGCCCGTCGCCTTGCCCATGGTGGCGGCATCGGAGGTGAGATCGAGAATGTCGTCGGCGAGCTGGAAGGCGAGACCGATCCTCTCGCCGAACTGACGCAATCGCGCGCGATCCTCTGGGGAAGCACCGGCGACGACAGCGCCGGCTTCGCAGGCGTAGCGGATGAGTGCGCCCGTCTTCATGGCCTGCAGCGTGACGATGCTCTGCTCGTCTGGCGCCTGCTTCTCGGCGGCAAGGTCGAGAGCCTGGCCGCCGGCCATGCCTCCAATGCCTGCAGCGCGCGCTAGTGCCAGCGTCAAAGCCACCTTGGCCGCGTCAGGTAATTTCGTTTCGGGTGCGGCGATGATGTCAAAGGCATAGGTCAGCAGGCTGTCACCGGCGAGGATGGCGGTCGCTTCATCATAGGCGATGTGCACGGTCGGCTTGCCTCGGCGCAGGTCGTCGTCGTCCATTGCCGGCAGATCGTCGTGGACGAGCGAATAACAGTGCGCGCATTCGAGTGCCGCTCCCACCCTCAGTGCCGCGTTCCTGTCGCCGCCGAGCAACGATGCCGTTTCGACGACAAGGAAGGGTCGCAGCCGCTTGCCGCCGTTCAGGACGGCATAGTGCATGGCCGAACGCAGCCGTTCCGGCCGGGCGATTTCGTCGTTCAGTACGGACGGCGACAGTAGAATATCGAGTACAGCCTCGACCTCTCGCGCCGTGGCGGTCAATCTGGCTTCGAATGTTTCAGAGCTTGCGTCCATGGCGCGCTGTTTGGCATGAGCCGGCTTCCGCTTGCAACGGAATTGTCGATGGTGCGGCGAAGATTTCCTTTGTCTCTGGCAATGCCAGGTCGCAAACGCTATGGAGGAGAAGGGCAAGAGACCGGGTCGGGGAATTTGGACATAACGCCGGAGAGAGAGGAAAGCATGACCGTGCCGTTTTACAGGCACGCGTTTCTTTGGCTTAAGGGTCGTCCGGTGATCATGCGCATCGTTCTCGCGCTGGCGGGGCTCGTTATCCTTCCGTATGTCCTGATCGTCCTTTACCTGCTGCCCTTCATTCATCCCGTTTCCACGCTCATGCTCCGTGATCTGGTGTTGCTGCGCGGCTATGACCGGCAATGGGTCTCAATCGACAATATCTCGCCGGTTCTTGTTCAGTCGGTGATGATGTCCGAAGACGGGCAGTACTGTTTCCATGGCGGCGTCGATTGGGATGAGATGCGTATGCTCCTGGAGGATACGCTAAGCGGTCACTCCACGCGTGGCGGCAGTACGATTCCGATGCAGACCGTCAAGAACCTGTTTCTATGGAATAGCCGTTCGTTCGTTCGCAAGGCGCTGGAACTGCCATTGGCTGTGACGGCAGACTTTATCTGGTCAAAGCGGCGCCTGATGGAGATCTACCTCAACATTGCAGAATGGGGGCCGGGCATCTATGGCATCGAGGCTGCGGCACGTCACCATTTCAAGGTACCGGCATCGAAGCTGACCAGCCGGCAAGCCGCCCTACTCGCCGTGTCGCTTCCCAACCCCTTCGATCGTAATGCCGGCAAGCCCGGGCGGGGGCTGCGACGACTTGCCAGTCTCATCGAGCGGCGCGCGCGCGGTTCGGGCGATTACATCAGATGCATTTATGATTGATATTGGAATAAGTCGTTGGTGTTCATGAGTGTCATCTGGCATTCGTGCTTTAAAAGTATGGACGGAAATCCCCGCCACCAACGACTGGACTGCCAGCGATGATTTCTGCCTTTTCGCCCGCGCTTCTCACCTATTCCGCGACCCATAACCGTACTCCACCACGTTGAGGCCGCCCGCCTTCTGCACTTTCGACGATATGAACCATTTCGAGGAGCGGCTTGTGTTCGCGCCCGAAGCGTAAAAGGGAGACCCTCTTGGACAGGCTGACGCTCTATATCGGCAACAAGAACTATTCGTCGTGGTCGCTTCGGCCGTGGATCGCCATGACGGCCGCGGGTATTCCGTTCGAGGAACTGCTTGTCCCCTTCGATTTCGCGGCGGGCAATCCGCACTTCAAGGAGTTCTCGCCAACGGGTCAGGTGCCGGTGCTCCAGCACGGCGACGTTCGTGTCTGGCAGTCGTTGGCGATCATCGAGTATGTTGCCGAACTTTTTCCGGAAGCCGGAATCTGGCCAAAGCAGCGTGACAAGCGAGCCGTGGCGCGAGCCGTTTCCATGGAGATGCTGTCGGGTTTCGGGGCCTTGCGCGGCGCTTGCCCGATGAATATCCGGCGGCCGAAGGGCAAGATTGCGCTCGCCGACGGCGTCATGGCCGACGTCGCCCGCATCGAGACGATTTGGCGTGACTTGCGCGCTCATTCGAGTGGGCCGTTCCTTTTCGGCGCTTTTTCGGGCGCCGATGCCATGTTCGCACCTGTTGTCAGCCGCTTCGATGTCTACGACCTAGTTTCTGCCAGCGACACTCTGAGCTATATCGCCGCCGTCAAGGCGCATCCGGCCTGGATGAAGTGGGAAGAGGCAGCGCGGTCCGAGCCCTGGATTGTCGAGGAGGACGAGGTCTGACTCTTGAATCGCCAGAATTCCAAAAAATAATCTTGGGGACTGGTCAAGCCCCCTCAAGGCATGTATAAGCGCGCAAAATTTCCGAAATCGCGATACGTCGTTTCGGCCGCCAGTCTGGCCGTTGGATGTGTTTGCCCGTGAAGTGGAGTAAGAGAAATGGCTGTACCGAAGAGAAAAACGAGCCCGTCCAAGCGCGGTATGCGCCGCTCTGCAGACGCACTGAAGGCTCCGACCTACGTTGAAGACAAGAACTCCGGCGAACTGCGTCGTCCGCACCATATCGATCTGAAGACCGGTATGTATCGCGGCCGTCAGGTTCTGACGCCGAAGGAAAGCGCATAATACACTTACGTTTTGCCTGAGTAGGACTTGCGAGGTCGGCCCAGTGCCGGCCTTTTGCTTTTTCCCGCGGCAAATACATTCTTATGATATCTTGAAGTGATGCGGCTGTTTACGGCACTATTCTCCGGCTGAGGGGGAGCTGTGCCATATGTTCAATGCCGTGCCACTGATGATTATTCCATTCATTCTTTACAATATGTCGATGCTGGGCTTTATGGGCAGTGGTGGGCTTCCCTCGCTGCAGAACGACGTCATCGTTTTATCGATGATTTCGGGAGCTATGTGGAGCATGGCGCTCGGCGACCTCTTTATCGTCGTCGCGCTTGCGGTCCTGTTCTTCGAGATACTAAAGGCGACGCGCAATGACGGTAGCCTAACCAATCACATGCTGTCGATGCTCGTCTTCATAGCCTTCCTGGTCGAGTTTCTTCTCGTCCAGGATGCGGCCACCCAGGTTTTCTTCATCCTGATGACGATTGCGTTGATCGATGTGATTGGCGGCTTTGCCGTATCTATTCGCACCGCCGGGCGCGATGTTTCGATCGGGCTCTGAAGCTTAGAGATTGTCGAGTTTGCTCTGAAGTGCGCGCAGCTGTTCCTTCAGCTCATCGATGTCCTTTGCTTCCGCCTTGCGGCTTTCCTTGGCCGGTGGCGTCATGAATGGCGAAAACATCTGCATGGCTTGCTGGAACATCTCGGTGTTGCGACGGACCTGGTCTTCGACCATTTGCATCGGCAGTTGCAGGTTTTTGCCGATCGGCGTTTCGCCGAAAGCGCGCGTCACCTGCTCGCGCATCTGTGCCTGCTGTTCAGTAAAGGCGCGCATGGAATGTTCCAGGAAGCTCGGAACGACCATCTGCATCTGGTCGCCGTAGTAGGTAATCAGCTGGCGGAGGAACGAGATCGGCAGCAGCGTGTTGCCCGTCTTGGATTCCTGTTCGAAAATGATTTGCGTCAGTACCGAGTGGGTAATGTCGTCGCCGCTCTTTGCATCCTGGACCGTAAAATCCTCACCCTTCTTCACCATCTCCGCCAGGTCTTCCAACGTCACATAAGTGCTGGTGCCTGTATTGTAGAGGCGGCGATTGGCGTATTTCTTGATTACGATCTGCCCGTCATTCTTCGCCATATCAGTCTCCCGAAGCCCGTCTGATTGTTATGGAAATTCCTCCATCGAGGAATGTAGACGCAAACGAAGCCCAGTGACAATCTCTTTGTGCGATGCGGCAACCCCTTTTACGGCAGAGATAATTTGCCCCAGCGTAAGCAATCCCTAAAATTGAATGGTAGAGTCTTGTCGTTTGACTCGGCGTTGAAGCTTTGTCAGTTTCCTCTAATCTGGTGGAGTTAACGAGGAGATCGTCATGTCGGGTTCATCCATCGTCATCGCTAGTGCAGGCCGCACTGCCGTTGGCTCATTTAACGGCGCCTTCGCCACCGTTCCGGCCCATGAACTGGGCGCGGCTGCGGTCAAGGGCGCGCTGGAGCGTGCAGGCGTCGAGGCCGGTGAAGTCGATGAAGTCATTCTCGGCCAGGTTCTGCCGGCCGGCGAAGGCCAGAACCCGGCCCGGCAGGCGGCCATGAAGGCGGGCGTCCCCAAGGAGGCGACCGCGTGGGGCGTCAATCAGCTCTGCGGTTCGGGTCTTCGCGCCGTGGCGCTTGGCATGCAGCAGATTGCGCTCGGTGACGCAAAGATCATCGTCGCGGGCGGTCAGGAGTCGATGTCGATGGCGCCGCACGCTGCACATCTGCGCGGCGGCGTCAAAATGGGCGACATGAAAATGGTCGACACCATGATCAAGGACGGCCTGACAGACGCTTTCTATGGCTACCACATGGGCATTACCGCCGAAAACATTGCGCGTCAGTGGCAGCTCTCCCGCGAGGAGCAGGACCGATTCGCGGTCGCATCGCAGAACAAGGCGGAAGCCGCGCAGAAGGCTGGACGTTTCGCCGATGAGATCATTCCCTTCGTCATCCAGACACGAAAGGGCGACGTGACGGTCGATGCCGACGAATACATCCGTCACGGCGCGACGTTGGACTCGATGGCCAAATTGCGTCCTGCCTTCGACAAGGACGGCACGGTTACCGCAGCGAATGCCTCCGGCTTGAACGATGGCGCCGCCGCGGCCGTGCTGATGACCGAAGCTGAAGCCTCTCGTCGTGGTATTCAGCCGCTCGTCCGCATTGTCTCCTGGGCGACGGCGGGCGTTGATCCGCAGGTCATGGGAACGGGCCCGATCCCGGCATCGCGCAAGGCGCTGGAGAAGGCCGGCTGGTCCGTCGGCGATCTCGATCTCGTCGAAGCGAACGAAGCCTTTGCCGCGCAGGCCTGTGCCGTCAACAAGGACCTCGGCTGGGATCCTTCGATTGTCAACGTCAACGGTGGTGCGATTGCGATCGGCCATCCGATCGGCGCGTCCGGCGCGCGGGTGCTCAACACGCTCCTTTTCGAGATGAAGCGCCGTGGCGCCAAGAAGGGGCTGGCGACGCTGTGCATCGGTGGCGGCATGGGCGTTGCGATGTGCTTTGAAACTCTTTGAATAGCAGGCAATCCAACCATAACCTGAGCCCCGCAGCATAGCGGGGCCTTCAAACAAGGGAGCGGAACATGAGCAGGGTGGCTGTTGTCACTGGTGGTACCCGCGGTATTGGCGCCGCGATTTCCGTCGCGCTGAAGAATGCGGGCTATACGGTTGCCGCCAACTACGCGGGCAACGACGAAAAGGCGAATGCCTTTCATGGCGCTACAGGCATTCCCGTCTTCAAATGGGATGTTTCCGACTACGCATCATGCGGCGAGGGCATCGCGAAGGTCGAGGCCGAACTGGGTCCGATCGATGTCCTTGTCAACAATGCTGGCATCACGCGAGACGCGATGTTCCACAAGATGACGCAGCAGCAGTGGCACGAGGTCGTCAATACCAACCTCACCGGCCTCTTCAACATGACGCACCAGGTCTGGGGGGGCATGCGCGATAGAAGCTACGGGCGGATCGTCAACATCTCTTCGATCAACGGCCAAAAGGGCCAGATGGGGCAGGCGAACTATTCGGCTGCCAAGGCCGGAGACCTCGGCTTCACCAAGGCACTTGCGCAAGAAGGTGCTGCCAAGAACATCACCGTGAACGCGATATGCCCAGGCTATATCGGTACGGAAATGGTCCTTGCCGTGCCGGAGAAAGTGCTGAACGAGCGGATCATTCCGCAGATTCCGGTTGGCCGTCTCGGTGAGCCGGAGGAGGTTGCGCGCTGCGTCGTCTTCCTGGTTTCCGACGACGCAGGTTTCATCACCGGATCGACGCTAAGCGCCAATGGCGGTCAGTTGTTTGTTTAGCGGATGGACGCCGTAAGGCCGTTATCGTGGCTCTCGATCTGCTGCGAATAGCGGCCTTGCTGGCTGCGCGTATCGTATGGATTCAAGTATGCCGCATAGGCCGCCATGGCGATGGTCAGTATTGCGGCTGCACCAATAATTCTCGTCATTGCCCTGCACTCCGGATTCCCCATGACGCATTGGTCGTTCAACCCGGTGTCGATATTGGGGCCGATTTGAGGAATTATTTGGCTGTCTTTCAGCCCTTTGGGTGGCGCTTTGCTTTAGCGCTGACCGGCACTTTCTGCATTGCGCGGTCTTCGCCGCGAAGAGCGGCGGTGGCCGTCGTTACGAAGGCCGCCGCAATCAGGATGGCGACCGCTGAATTCAAGATGATCTGGGTCATGGGACCGTTCCTTTCCGAGCCGGCGGGACATCGCCTCGCCGCTGTTCTTGAAAGAAATATGCGCCTCACCTTCACGGTCCGGTAGATTGGACTTTGGCGACCGACTGTCAGCGTGGCGTTGACAATCGGGCATCGCGCGCGCTCAAAGATGGGGATTACGCGGCCGATATTTCGTCACCAGCCGCTGGTTCACCGCGGCAGCGCCAGGCATGTTGGCACTGAGATAAATCGGCGCGTCGCCGCCTTTCGACAGCTCCAAAGCGACGTCAGCGAAGATGGCGTTGAGGACGGTTGCACCGATAGCGGTCGAAACCGGACCGACTTTCAGCTCCGTACCTGGGAGCCCGATCACCGCATCGCCGGGAGGAAGACCGTTGTCCAACACGATGTCGGCGATGTCCGCAAGGCGACGTCGGCCGTTGGCAACCGCACTCGAATAGGAGACCGATGTGATCGCGATCACTTTGGCACCGATCTCGCGGCCATAATCGGCGGCTTCGATCGGCGCTGCATTCACGCCGGAGTTCGACGCGATGATGATGACATCGCCCGGCTGCATGCCATAGCGCTCCAGCACCGGCCGCACCAATCCTTCTGTCCGCTCATAGACGGAGCTGATCACCGCGCCCTCGTGCAGCATCGCGGAGCCAACGAGAACCGGAACGGTGAAAGCGAGGCCACCTGCCCGATAGTGCACCTCTTCGGCCAGCATGTGCGAGTGTCCGGTGCCGAACACATAGACCCGCTTGTCATTGCGTGCGGCTTCTAGGATCGCATTGGCCGCCAAAGCCATGGGTTCGGCAAGCTCCGTCTTCAAAGTCTCGAGTCGGCCAATCAGATTGGAGAAGTAAGCATCGGTGATCGCTGTCATCACGTCCTCGATTTCTAGGCCGCTTCGCCGCTGATGAAGGTCCGAGTGACCTTGAGAGCATCGGTCAGATGCACCAGATCGGCTCGGGCACCCGGCGAAAGGTAGCCGTGGTCTTCAAGGCGCAGGAAGCGCGCCGGGTAGAGCGTCGCCATGCGAAGGGCCTCTGCGAGCGGCAGTTCCAGATAGGTAACGCCATAGCGGATGGTCGACGCCATATCGACGTCGGAACCGGCAAGCGTGCCGTCGGATAGGACCAGCTTCGAACAGAAGCCACCTCTCTCGCGTCGGACGGTCCGGCCATTCAGCGTGAAGGAATCTTGCTCCGATCCAACCAGCGACATCGCGTCGGTGACGAAAAAGAGCTTGCCCTCGCCCCGCTTTGCACGAAGAGCGGTCCGAAGCGCCTTCTGGTCAACATGATGGCCGTCGGCGATGATGCCGCACCAGACCGAAGGATGATCGATGGCCGCGCCGACGAGGCCAGGTGAACGATGGCCGAGCTGGCTCATGGCGTTGAAAAGGTGGGTGACGCCACGCGCGCCAGCGTCGAAGCGTACCTCCGCGGCCTCGCTGGTGCAATCGGAATGGCCTATGCTAACGGTGACACCGGCTTCACTGAGTTCGCGTACCTGTTTTGCGGTGACCTGTTCGGCCGCCATCGTTACCAGCAGTGTGCCGATCGCTTCCTTGGCCGCAATGAACGCTTTAACGTCCTTATCCTCGACTGGCCGCATGAGTTCAGCAAGGTGGGCTCCCTTGCGGGCCGGCGCCAGATGCGGACCTTCGAGATGGAGGCCAGCTACGCCGCGGTTCGTCTTGACGGTCTCCTTGGCCGCCTCGATCGCCGCGGCGGTCGCGTCCGCCGTATCGGTGATCAGCGTCGGCAGCAATGCAGTCGTGCCATAGGGTCGATGACCATCGGCAATCATGTACATGGAGGCTGCCGATGGCTCGTCGTTGAGCATTCGGCCGCCACCGCCATTCACCTGCGCATCGATGAAGCCTGCCGAAAGCACGCCACCTTCCAAGCGCGTATGCTCGCCCTCTGGCAGTTCGCTTGTCGACGCAATGCTCTCGACACGCCCGTCCGAGACTATGAGCGCCTTGTCGTCGTGGAAGCGCTGACCGTCGAAGATCCGCGCGCCGGAGAAGATTTTGCGAACCATCACATCGTCTCCGTGACCTTGAGCAGGTTGGCTGGCTTGTCAGGGTCGAAGCCCTTGCGGCGCGTAACGGACTCTATTAGGCGGTAGTAGACGAGCAGGGAAACGAGCGGGTCGAGCAGGCCGCTGCCCGTCGTCGGCACCTGCAGATTGATGCCAGAGACCGGCTGGGCCGAGAACGGCACGGTGGTCGCGCCGAGCTTCCGCAGCCGCTCAAGCGCCTGGACGTTGTTGCTGAATGCTGGATCATCAGGCGTAAAGGCGACGATCGGGAAGCCTGGCTGAACAAGACGCATCGGGCCATGCATCAGCTCGGCAAGCGAAAAGGCTTCTGCATGCAGTCCGGCCGTCTCCTTGGCTTTCAAAGCTGCCTCGAGCGCAATGGCGAAAGCGGGGCCGCGACCGGCCGTATAGAGCGAGCTGGCCTCGAAAAGTACATCCTCCGCTGCCTTCGTATCAATCCCACTGGTCGCCTGGAGGGCTTCCGGTAGCTTTTCCAAGGATGTATGGAGATCGCGCTTGCCGCTGATGGCAGCCGTGACACCGCAAAGCGCGGCGACTGAGGCGATGAAGGACTTGGTCGCCGCTACGCTCTTCTCCGGGCCTGCATTGAGGCCGAGAACGATGTCAGCCTGCTTGGCGAGCGGGCTATCGGTGACGTTGACGACCGCAATCGTCGTCGCACCACCGTGCTTTGCGGCATCCTGCAAGGCAATGATGTCGGGGCTTGCGCCGGATTGCGACACCGTGAAGTGGATGCCGCCCTTCAGATGTAGAGACGCGCCATAGACCGACGCGATCGATGGGCCAACCGACGCAACCGGCACGCCACAGGTGATCTCGAAGAGGTATTTGAAGAAGGTCGCGGCATGGTCGGAAGACCCGCGCGCTGCCGTCGTCACCATGGTCGGTGCGCCTGATGCAAACAGCTTCGCAATTTCGTCGAAGGCCGGCTTTTCTTTCTGAAGCAGTGTTGCGACGACCTCCGGCGACTGGCCGGCTTCCTGCAACATCAGCGAATGGCTTTCACTCATAGGTCTTCTCCGATTCTTAATTCTGCAACAAAATCATATGCATCGCCACGATAGTGGGAACGGGTGTATTCGACGACGCGTTGGTCCTCCAGGCGCGAGACGCGTTCGATCAGCAGGGCGGGCGCACCCGCCTTCACGTCTAGCGCCGCCGCTGACGACGGATCGAGCGTCACAGCCGTGAGCCTTTGGAGGGCTCGAACGGGACGGTGGCCGCGCGCCGCGAGCGCCTCGTACAGAGATCCTTCTCCGCCGGCATTTTCTCCAAGGAACTTAATCGGCACGACAGCACGTTCGATCGCAAGCGGCAGACCGTCGGCAAGACGCAGACGATCCAGGCGCAGCACAGGTTCATCAAGCCCGAGGCCAAGCAAAAAGGCTTCATCAGGAGATGGCGTATTGACGGTTCGAGACAAGATCCGAGCCGCAGGCGCGCGACCGCGTGAGCGCATGTCGGCGGAGAAGGAAGAAAGCCGCCATAGCGACTGTTCCATGCGTTCGACCTTGCTGGAAACGAAGGTGCCGCTTCCATGCCGGGATTCAAGTGTGCCTGCGTTCATCAGGTCGCGATAAGCTGTGCGGACCGTCACGCGTCCGACCTTCAATGCCTCGGCAAGATCCCGCTCGCCGGGAAGCGCGGTTCCAGGTCTCAGCAGGCCCTCCTGGATCAGGCCCGTCAGAGCCTGCGCCAACCGCTTGTAAAGCGGCCCTGTGAGCGCCTCGTCGCGCAGGCCTCGACTGTTCAGTTCGGCGATCAGACTGGTTCTATCCATGCCCTGAAGATAGAACCTATCTAGAACCAATCGCAAGTCGAAAATGACTTCGGAACAAAAAAACCCTCGCAGGTAGCCTGCGAGGGTTTGTCGGTTGGGGCGATCTGTTTGCGTCAGCTCTTCGAGAAGATGTAGTCCGTTTCCTGACGCAGTACCTCGCCCGGGCGGAGGATCGCGTCGGGAAAGCCCTCGTGGTTGATTGCATCCGGCCAGATTTGCGTTTCCAGGCAGAAGCCGGCGAACGGGCCGTACTTGCGCCCGTCGAGGCCAGGGACAGGCACATTGAGCTTGAAGCCCGCATAGAACTGCACGCCAGGCTCGGTCGTGCGCACTTCCAGCGAAACGCCCGAATTCAGGCTTCGGGCAAGCGCGACGGAGCGCTTTGCTGTGCGTTCGTTGGAAAGGCAGAAATTGTGATCGTAGAGGGCCTGTTCGCTACCCTCGAACCGCTTCATCGGTGACATCTGACGGAAGTCGAAGGCCGTTCCGGCAACGGGTCGAGCCTCGCCGGTCGGGATCTGCCGTTCATTCGTGACGAGGTAGCTGTCGGCTGCGATCATGATGTCGTGGCCAAGCGCGTCATCGCGGCCATCGAGGTTGAAATAGGCGTGCTGGCAAACGTTGGCGATCGTCGGTTGATCACTGGTCGACTCGTAGGTCACGGAGAGTTCGCCGTCTCCATGCACCCAGTAGGTTGCCTGGATGGTGCAGTTGCCGGGATAACCGGCGCGGCCATCCGGATCGACGATCTTCAGCACGACACGGTCGACATCGTGCTCGACGATCGTCCAGTTCTGCTTGGCGATGTTGTCGCTTCCTCCATGAAGGTGAGTCACGCCGTTCTCATTGAGATCAAGCTGATAGCTCTTGCCATCCAGCGTGAATTTGCCATCGCCGATGCGGTTGGCGCAGCGCCCGGGAGTTGCGCCAAAGTAGGAGGAATGCGCCGGATAGCTGTCGAAATCGTCAAAGCCAAGCAGGAGCGGTGCATCATGGCCGTCGAGACGGAGATCCTGTATGACCGCACCCCAGCTGATGATCTTGGCCGTCAGCCCGCCGCCCTTGATCTCGACGCGATAGACAGTTTCGCCCGACTTGGTCTGCCCGAAAACTTCTCGCTTCAACATTTCCGTCATGACTGACCGTCCTGATATATCTTCGATTGAGGCGGCGAACCTGCCCCCATTTGCCGCAAACCGCAACGGGTGTGCCGAAAAAAAGAAACGCTGTCAGCCACACTTGCCGATATCGTTGAGATCGTAGGGTGTGGTCTGGTAGATCTCGTTGATCCAGTTGCCGAACAACAGGTGCGCGTGGCTGCGCCAGCGGTTTTGCGGCGTCAGCGACGGATCGTTGTGCGGGAAGTAGTTGTGCGGCATCTTGATCGGCACGCCGGCATTCACGTCGCGGAAATATTCGTCGGAAAGCGACGTTGAATCATATTCCACGTGATTGAACATATAGAGCCGCTTGCCCTTCCGTTCATGCACGAGGCAGACACCCATTTCGCTGGACTCCATCAGAATCTCCAGGCTTTCCGACTTCTCGATGTCGTCGCGGCGGACCTCTGTCCAGCGCGAAACAGGAACCTCGAAGTTGTCCGAGAAACCGTTCAGGTAGACAGACGACGGTTTCAGGTTCCGGTGTCGGTAGACGCCGAAGGCCTTCTCCTTGAGTTCATACTTGGGAACGCCGTGGAAATGGTAGATCGCGGCCATCGCGCCCCAGCAGACGTTCATCGACGAATGGACGTTGGTTTCCGTCCAGTCGAAAATCTGCTGCATTTCGCCCCAATAGTTCACGTCCTCGTAGGGTAGCGTCTCGATCGGCGCGCCGGTAGTGATGAAGCCATCGAATTTGCGGTGCTTCACTTCCTCCCACGTCTGGTAGAAGGCGAGAAGATGGTCTTCCGAGGTGTTCTTTGCTTTGTGGTTGCCCACGCGGATGAGCGAAAGCTCGACCTGCAACGGAGAGGCGCCGACCAAGCGGGCCATCTGCAATTCCGTCTTGATCTTGTTCGGCATGAGGTTGAGAAGCCCTATCTGCAGCGGCCGGATGTCCTGACGGATAGCCACCGTCTCGGTCATCACGCGCACGCCTTCCTGAACCAGGGTTTCAAACGCAGGCAAGGTATCGGGGATCTTGATGGGCATTGCGGTCACTCGATCAAAACAACGAATATATCGCTATCGGTCCGCACGCGGCCCTTTAGCAACTTCTTTAACGTGGCTGCAAGCCGGCCGGCCAAATCACCACGGAGCGTCTTAAATAGCGTCACTCGCGCCGCGAATCAATTGCTCAAACGAAGGGGTGGGATCGATATGAAGTCACTGCCGCGTTAATGACTGCTAGAATCTGTTGGTAGACACAGCGAATCACCATGTTTATTGAAGTAGAATGATGGCTAGGGACGCGTAATGGCAGATGACCTCGAAGGCAGGCCAAGCATTCAAGGGCGGGACAGAGTAGGATACGACCTGAGCCTGGGCTATCGCTTGAGGGTCATGTTCTCGGCCTTCTGGCATTCCTCCGTGCGCGGAAGGGTCCTGGTGATCGCGACTGCGCTGATTGCCATCATTCTCGCAACTGCTTATGCGACCGTCATCCTCAACCAGTGGAACGCGCCCTTTTATGACAGCATCGCGCGGCGCGATCTGCCTGGTTTCTTCCATCAGCTGAAGATCTTTGCGCTGATCGCAGGCATGCTGCTGCTGCTCAACGTCGTGCAGGCGTGGCTAAACCAGATGACCGCGCTCTACATGCGCGAAGGTCTGACACGCGATCTCGTCAACCAGTGGCTCCAGCGCAAGCGTGCGCTTCGGCTTTCGGCTAGCGGCCTCATCGGCGTTAATCCCGACCAGCGTTTGCACGAAGATGCCCGCAACCTAGCGGAAAGCACGACGAGCCTGATGATCGGGTTGGTGCAGGCGACGATCCTGCTCATCAGTTTCATCGGCGTGCTATGGGATTTGTCCAGCGGTTTTGTCTTCCGCTTCGGCACCCACGCTTTTTCCATTCCAGGCTATATGGTCTGGGCCGCAATCTTCTATGCGGCATCCGCATCCATTCTCAGCCAGCTGGTGGGCCGCAAGCTTGTGAAGCTCAACGCGGATCGCTTCTCGAAGGAGGCGGAGCTTCGCTTTGCGCTGATGCATGCCAACGAGAACATGCCGGCGATCACGGTGGCACGCGGCGAGGAGAATGAGCAGCAGCGTATCAATACCGACATCAGTGCGGTGCTCGCCGTCATCAAGCGGGTGGCGATGGCCAACGTCAACCTCACCTGGGTGTCAGCCGGCTATGGCTGGCTCGTTGTGGTCATCCCGATCATCGTCGCTGCACCGGCATACTTCTCCGGCGGCCTGACGTTTGGCGAACTGATGGTATCGGTCGGTGCTTTCAACCAGGTCAACACGGCCCTTCGCTGGTATGTCGCGAACTTCGGTCCCATTGCCGAATGGCGCGCCACGCTGATGCGTGTCACCGATTTTCGGCAGGCGCTCACCACTATGAGCGACGAGATCAATCTCAGGGGCACGATCAGCTACGAGCGCAGCCCGCCCGGAACACTAACGCTGGAGCACGTGCGGATCGCTTCCAAGATTGGCGAAGAGATCGACCAGTGCGGCGGCTTCCGCGTGCACGAGAGTGCGGTGACGATTAAGGCCGGTGAAAAGGTCATGATCAACGGCGATCACAACGTGAACCGTAAGCTGCTTTTCCTTGCACTCTCCGAACTTTGGCCGTGTGGTGGCGGCAAGATCGGCTTGCCGCCCACGGACGACATGCTTTTCGTCCCGCAATCGGCTTACATCCCGGGTGGTTCACTTCGTGAAGCGCTGGCGTTTCCCGAGCCTGCGGACACCTATCAGAACCGCGATGTCGTGGCGGCACTGGAAAAGGCAGGACTCCACAATCTGGTTTCCCGCCTTGATACCCGGGCGCGGTGGGACAAGCTGCTTGATTCCGACGAGCAGCGCGCGATCGGTTTTGCTCGCCTGCTTCTTGTACGACCGAAGTGGATCGTGTTTGACGAAGTATTGGAAGGCATGGAGCCGGAATGGCAGTCCACGATGATGGAGGTACTTACCTCCATGCCGGACGCGGCGATGATCTACATCGGTCGGTCAGACGTTTATGTTGAGACCTTCAAGCCGCGCATACTGCATCTCGAAGCCCTGCATGCGAAGCCTGAAGTGAAGGTAGTGGCAAAAGCGCCGAACGCGCCCGCACCAGCACTCTGATCGCCTACATCGGCGGGACGACCCCGTTCGTGCCGACCGTGACGTTTGTGGCGGACACTGTGCCATCAGGTGCTCTTTCACCCATCACGATCACGTGCGCTCCTGCAACAAGGTCTGACTTTCCGGCAGGGGCGAAGGTGACGATCGGTGTATCGTCGGCGATGGATATCGTCTTTTCCTTGCCCTGATAGGTGAGCGTGATCGTGTGGCCATCGACCGCCTTCACGGCCTTGGCGACGGTCGCGTTGGTCATCGTGCTGTTTGGCTTCAGGTCCCAAGGGCGACTGCCTTCTCCGGTTCCCTTCATGGCGGCCGGAAAGATCAGCACTTCAAGAGCGCCGTCGCCGCCATCAGCTTTCGGCAGCGATGCAACGCCAACGAAATCGCCCGGCTTGATGTCTTCGACGGAGGCTTTCTTGATGCCGCGAACCTTCCAGTCTGGCTTCAGTGTCACCGTTTGCTCGGCGCCTTCGCGTGTTTTGACCACCAACGTGTTGCCACTCAGGCTTTCAATCGCGCCACGCACGCGCTGCGCTTCCTGGGCAAGCGCGCCGTGCGACGCAATAACGAGGAAACCCGCGGCCCAGACGAGCGCGGTAGATGCTTTAAGATTGTGTGGCATAGTCTGCTTTCCTTGCCGTCGTGCAAGCTGCGGATACGGGGCGCAGCTTAGTCCTGCCGGTCGAACGCTGACGAATCAATGAAACGTGAAAGCCAGTTCGCGCGGCAGAGACAGGTCGGATTGAGCGGGCGCGAGGGGTGCCTCAGCCCTCCAATTCCTCCCGCAGCATCTCAAGCTCCAGCCATTCCTCTTCCATTTTCGTCAGACTGTCCCGGAGCTTCTCCATCTCGGCCGCCAGACGGTTGAATGTGGTGGGGTCCTTGGTGAACAAGCCGGGGTCCGCCATCCGCTCCTCGCGTTTGGCGATCTCGGTTTCGGCCTTGGCCATTTCCTTCGGGAGATGTTCGAGCGCGAACTTCTGCTTGTAGGAAAGCTTGCCCTTTCCTTTCGCCGTCTCGGCGGAATCTGCTGCTTCCTGCTGCTTCGATCGTTCCGCCGCCTTTTCGGCCTTCCTCCGCTCCTCGACGGCGCCCTTTCGCTGCGCAAGCATATCCGAATAGCCGCCCGCATATTCGATCCAGCGCCCGTCAGGCGCATCCGGGACGGCCGGCGCAATCGTCGACGTCACAGTGCGGTCGAGGAAGTCGCGGTCGTGGCTGACGAGGATGACGGTGCCGGGGAAGCCCGCAACGATTTCCTGCAGCAGATCCAATGTCTCTATATCCAGATCGTTGGTCGGTTCGTCGAGGATCAACAGGTTTGCCGGACGCGACATAATGCGGGCCAGCATGAGCCGCGCGCGCTCGCCGCCAGAAAGGTTCCTGATCGGCGTGCGCGCCTGTTCAGGCTGGAACAGGAACTCCTTCATGTAACCCGTCACGTGCCTCTGTTCACCGTTGACGAGCAAGTTCTCACCGCGGCCATCCGTCAGGTAATGGGCGAGCGTTTCGTCCGGATTGAGGTCTTCGCGCTTCTGATCCAGCGTCGCGATTTCCAGATTGGTTCCGAGCTTGATCGTGCCGCTGTCCGGCGCGAGCTGTCCGGTCAACATCTTCAGGAGCGTTGTCTTGCCGGCACCGTTCGGGCCGACGAGGCCGATGCAATCACCGCGATGCACGCGAATGGAGAAGGGAGCGACGATCGGCCGGTCGCCGAAAGTCTTCGTGATCTTGTCGGCTTCGATGACGAGCTTGCCGGATTCCTGCGCGTCGGAAACTGTTGCCTGCACGGTGCCCTGCGGGCCTTTGTGGCCGCGATATTGCGAACGCATGGTTTGCAGCTCGCCGAGGCGGCGCATGTTGCGCTTGCGTCGTGCCGTGACGCCGTAACGCAGCCAGTGTTCTTCGCGCTCGATCGCCTTGCCGAGCTTATGCTGTTCGAGCTCTTCCGCTTCCAGCACCTGGTCGCGCCAGGCTTCGAAATGCGCAAAGCCCCTGTCGAGCCGGCGCGAGGTGCCGCGGTCCAGCCAGACGGTTGCGGTCGAGACCTTCTCGAGGAAGCGCCGGTCGTGGGAAATCAGGACGAGCGCACTGCGGCTCTTCTGCAGTTCTCCTTCCAGCCACTCGATGGTCGGCAGATCGAGATGGTTGGTAGGCTCGTCGAGGAGCAGGATATCGGGCTCCGGTGCAAGCACACGCGCGAGCGCGGCGCGGCGCGCTTCGCCGCCTGAGAGGTTTTTGGGGTCTTCCTCGCCGGTCAGCCCGAGATGCGAGAGGAGATAAGTCACGCGGTAGTGGTCGTCACCAGGACCAAGTCCAGCCTCGGCGTAGGCCTGCACGGTACTGAAGCCCGCGAAATCAGGGGCCTGTTCCAGATAGCGGACGGTCGAGGACGGGTGACGGAAGACCTCACCCGACTGCGCTTCGACGAGGCCGGCGGAGATTTTCAGCAGTGTCGACTTCCCGGAGCCGTTGCGACCGACGAGACAGATCTTGTCTCCGGGCTCCACTTGCAGGGCGGCGCCGGCAAGCAATGGTGTGCCACCGAAGCTGAGAAAGATGTCATCGAGTTTCAGAATGGGAGGCGCCAAAGATCAGACTCCGGAAAGATCACAGGGGCGGGCGAGCACAATGGCGCGGCCGCTCTCGAGCGAAAGGCGCACCTTGCCGTTCGCGACATTGGAAATGGTACGCGACGAGCCGAAGGGCAAATGGAAATCGGCGAGCGGGTAGCGCGCGTTTTCGATCGTCAGGCCGCGCAGTTCGCTGAAACCGGCAACCGAAAAGAGGCTGTCAGGCGGCAGGTCCAGCTCGGTTGCGCCGGCAATCAGTGGCACGGCCTCCTCGCTGCCTGACGTTAGAAGTACGTCATAGCCCTGTTCTGCAAGGCTGACGGCATAGAGCAGGTGCTGAATGGCATGATCGGAGCGCTCGCCCGCAAGGGCGCCTGCAAGGACAAGACGCTTCGCCCCACGCGCGATCGCTTCCGAGACCGCAATCTCGCCATCGGTGGAAGCCTTTGTAGCGGGATAGGGTTGCTTCGGCACATCAGGAAAAGCACCCTCGAGGTCAGCGGGCGTCGAATCAAAATCACCGACCCAGAGCTCCGGAACGGCGCCGAGCGCAGCCGCATGACGCATTCCCCCGTCGGCGGCAATGAAACGGCTGCCCGAGATGGCGTGACGCAAGCGATCGGTTATCTGCAACTCGCCGCCAAGCAGAATGGTAAAGGTGGATTGGCTCATGCGCATTGCCCATAGCGCAAAGCAGGGGGGAAGGGAAAGGGCCGCTGCTCAGGCTTCGTCAGGGACATCCTTGATGCGCGCCTGAAAGATGTCCTCGTAGCCGGAAATGAACTTTTCGAACAGTTCTCCGAATGCCTCGATCTCTTCCGGTTTCCAGTCTTTGACCACCTCGGAAACGAATGCGAGCTTCTGCGCGCGTATCTCCGACAACAGCCGCTGTCCGAGTGGCGTCATCACGACGATGATCCGCCGCGCATCGGTCTGGGATGCCTTTCGCCGCAGAATATTACGTCCGACCATATCCGCGACGACGCGGCTTGCGCGCGACGGATCGATCCGCATCATCTCGGCGATCGTCCCGACTGTTACTTCACCGGCCTCTTGTGCGCGCCGCACGGCATCCAGTACGTCAAGGTGCGACAGCTCAAGGCCGGGCGCCACACTCTGGATGGCGAGCCGTCCGATCAGTCGGCGCCCGGTCATCAGGCGCATGCGGGTCATGCTTTGGCCAATACGCAGAATACCTGGGTCGTCGGTCGCAGCGTCTGGGTCGATCAGGTTCATCAAGCTCTCTTTCATTCCGGAAATATAGCATGCCCCATCTCAATTGAGAATATGCCAAAGTCAATAACATGACATTGACAATTATATGCTAATAGCACATAACGTAGTCAACGCATCACCTGGAACGACGCTTCATGGACACCCAAATTGCCGCGGCGCCGCTTGTGACGGATCATCGTCGGCGGTTCATCCTCTTCCTTTTTCTAATGGCAGCCATGTTCATGGCGACACTCGACAACCAGATCGTCGCAACGGCTCTGCCGACAATCGTCGGTGAGTTCGGCCACCTCGAGCGATTCAGCTGGGTCGGCTCGGCCTATCTGCTCGCCGTGAGCGCGGTGATGCCGCTTTACGGCAAGCTCGGCGATCTCTTCGGCCGCAAGTATGTGATGATGGCCGCGATCATGATTTTCACCATCGGCTCCGCCGTCTGCGGACTGGCCATATCCATGAACACGCTGATTGCAGCCCGCGTGTTGCAGGGGCTTGGCGGAGGCGGCATCATGGTATCGATCTTCGCCGTTAACGCCGACCTGTTCGAGCCTCGCGAACGTGCGCGGTACCAAAGCTATTCCAGCCTTGTGCTGATGGCATCCGGTGCGATCGGGCCTGTCCTCGGTGGTGCGATGAGCGATCTCTTCGGCTGGCGGTCGATCTTCCTCGTCAACGTTCCGATTGGCTTCGTCGTGCTTGTCGGTCTGGTGCTCATGCTGCCTTACCGGAAGCCGAACCGCCGTCCGAAGATCGACTATGCCGGAGCCTTGCTGCTCGCCTGGACGACGGCGAGCTTCGTGCTGGCTGCCGATGGCGCTCAGCTCTTCGGTTCGCTGGTGGCCCCGCAGAACCTTGTCATCATGGCACTCGGCGTTGCTGCAGTCATCGGATGGATTCGCGTCGAGCGCCGCGCCGCCGAGCCAATTGTTCCGCTGTCGCTGTTCCGCAATTCCACGTTCAGCCTGTTGCTTGTTATGTCGATCATGAGCGGCGCGATCGGCATCGGCATGGTCAATTATTTCGCGCTGTTCCTGCAGACGACGACTGGTCTTTCACCCTCGGCGGCCGGCGCGTTCTTCATTCTTTTGACCGGCGGCATCGTTTGCGGGTCGCTTTCTGCGGGCCGTATCATCTCCATCACCGGGCGCTACAAGCCGTTTGCCGTAGCAAGCCTGACCTGCAGTGCCATCGCATTCGTGCTGCTCACTCAGGTTCATGCGGGAACGCCGGTCCTGCTGATCGGAGCAGTGATGGCCCTCCACGGCTTCGGCGTCGGCCTTGCGCAACAGGTGCCGGTCATCGGCGTTCAGAATGCGGCTCCAGCGCGCGACGTCGGCGCCGCAACGGGATCGGTGACGCTGTCGCGCATGGGCGGCGCATCGATTGCTATCTCGATTTACGGCGCGATCGTTGGCTCACAGCTCGGCAAGACGGGACTGTCCATTCCCGGCGTAACTGACATCGAGCAGCTGACGCCGAAAATGCTGGTGGCTTTGCCGGAGTCGACACGTCAGGCGGTGGCCGACGCCTATGCCAATGCGTTCACACCGCTTTTCATGGCGTCCTGCGCGATCGCGCTCATTGGCCTTTGCGCCGCCTTGATGCTGAAACCGACGCAGCTGCCGCGCGCGGCCGAGGTGCGGCCGGCAGCCAGCACCGAAGCAGCGGAATAAATGCCAGTGGCGGGCTAAGGCCGCCACTTGCAAGACACCAAGCGTGGCGATACATCTGCAAACGCTCTAACGGGGTGCCCGTGCCCATTCGGTGCGCGGCTGAGAGGCTGAAAGCCAACCCGCGGAACCTGATCCGGCTAACACCGGCGGAGGGATTAGACGCGTGACATCTGGCACCGCCCTTTTCCCCTTCAAGCAAACCAGAGGAGAGGTGCCATGTTCAAATTCACAAGCTGTTTGCTGTTTGCCACGGCCTTTGTCGCGACTGTCGGCCTTGCCGGCCCAGGCGCACGGGCGGCAGACAAGACGCTCACCGTATACACCTATGAGAGCTTCACATCGGAATGGGGTCCGGGGCCGAAGGTCAAGGAAGCATTCGAGAAGACCTGCGGCTGCAGCGTCAATTTCGTCAGTGTGGCTGATGGCGTGGCGCTGTTGTCGCGCCTCAAGCTCGAAGGCACTGGTACGAAGGCAGATGTCGTGCTCGGCCTGGACACGAACCTGACCACGGAAGCGAAGGCAACCGGCCTGTTCGATGCGAGTGGTGTCGACGTCAGTGCACTCAAAGTGCCCGGGGACTACAAGGACGATGTATTCGTGCCCTATGATTATGGCCACTTCGCCGTCATCTACGACACCCGGACGATCAAAAATCCGCCGCAGAGCATGAAGGATCTGGTCGAAGGAGACCCTTCGCAAAAGATCGTCATTGAGGACCCGCGCACCTCGACACCCGGGCTCGGTCTCTTGCTGTGGGTAAAGTCCGTCTACGGCGATAAGGCGCCTGAGGCTTGGGCAAAACTCAAAAAGCGGGTGTTGACGGTAACGCCCGGCTGGTCCGAGGCTTATGGACTTTTCACCAAGGGTGAGGCGCCGATGGTGTTCTCCTACACGACCTCGCCTGCCTACCACATGGTTGCGGAAAATACGGACCGCTATCAGGCGGCTGCATTCTCAGAGGGCCACTACATACAGATCGAAGTGGCGGGCCTGCTTAAGAATGCGCCGGACAAAGAGCTTGCGCGCGATTTCCTGAAATTCATGGTGACGCCGGGCTTCCAGGATACCATTCCGACCAACAACTGGATGATGCCGGTTTCGGCGACGTCGCAACCGCTGCCCGATGCGTTCGGCAAGCTCGTGAATCCGTCAAAGACCTTTCTGATGAGCTCGGAGGAAGTCGCGGAGAACCGCAAAGCCTGGATCGATGAGTGGCTGGCTGCCATGAGCATGAATTGATGCTTTTGACCAAGGCGGAGATGCGGCGGGTGATGTTGGGCGGGGCGCTAAGCCTTGCCGGCATTGCCGTTTTCGTCGGCCTTGCGGTCTTCGCCTTGCTTCTCTCGAGCGGTGCTTCGTCCATTCTGGCGGCGGTGCTTGAACCGTACATCCTGCGGGTCCTGCGTTTCACCTTGCTGCAGGCCTTGCTCTCGACGCTGCTATCGATCGCTTTTGCGATTCCCGTCGCTCAGGCCTTGGCGCGCCAGCAGCATTTCCCCGGACGCATGTGGATCATTCGGCTGATGGCTGTGCCGATGGGCCTGCCTGTTCTGATCGGGGCGCTCGGGTTGGTCGGTATCTGGGGGCGGCAGGGCCTTATGAACGCGCTGCTGCTCAAGCTCGGCATGGCGGAACCGATCAGCATCTACGGGCTTTCCGGGATCCTGTTGGCGCATATCTTCTTTAACATGCCGCTGGCTTGCCGCTTGATGCTGGCGGCATTAGAGCGCGTGCCAGCGGAATACTGGTTGATGGCGAGTGGTCTCGGCATGCGGCCTGGCTCGATTTTCCGCTTCATTGAATGGCCGGTTCTGCGTTCGGTCATTCCCGGTATCGCCGGTCTGATCTTCATGCTGTGCGCCACGAGTTTCACGCTGGTGCTGACGCTGGGTGGTGGGCCAGCCGCGACGACCGTCGAGGTTGCCATCTATCAATCGCTGCGTTTTGATTTCGACCCTGGCCGGGCCGTCGTTCTTTCCCTACTGCAAATTGTCCTTACATCGGTGATCCTTGGGGCGCTGTCGTTTCTTCCTGCGCCTGGGGATGAGGGGATGACGGCCGGCAAGGCTCTCAGGCGGCCGGATGGCGGGTTGCCGGGTGCACGGCTTGCGGATGGCGGCGTCCTACTGCTCGCCGCCCTGTTCCTCGGTCTACCTTTGATGTCGGTGCTTCTGGCTGGCCTTCGGTCTGATCTCATGAAGCTCCTGCGCGAACGCATCTTCTGGCAGTCGGCTGCAACCAGCCTTGCCATTTCGATCTCTGCGGCCATCCTCGCCTTGCTGATCTCGATGACGTTGGTGAGTGCGCGCCGGGCGGCGCTTCTCCGGCGCTCCGGGGCTACGGGCGCAGGAGCGTTCTTTGCCGCCATGGGTGGCGCGTCGTCATTGGTGTTGCTCGTGCCGCCGATCGTCCTTGCGACGGGCTGGTTCCTTGCGCTGAGAGGTTTCGGCGACGTGAGCGCCGTCGCTCCGCTGCTGATTGTCGCCATCAACGCCTTGATGTCTTTGCCCTTTGTGATGCGTGTCCTCGAGCCGGCGTTCATCGTTCATAAGCGCCGCACACAAAAACTTGCGGCGAGCCTCGGTATCATGGGTTGGGTGCAACTACGTCTGATCGATATGCCAGCCCTGTTCAAGCCGGTGCTCACGGCATTTTCGTTTGCAATGGCGCTGTCGCTCGGCGATCTCGGCGCCGTCGCGCTGTTCGGCTCGGACAGTTTCGTCACGTTGCCTTGGCTCGTCTATAGCCGCATGGGTAGCTATCGGACGAACGATGCGGATGGGCTGGCATTGATCCTTGGCATCGTCTGCCTGCTGCTCACGATCGCCGGCACTATGGGCCCCGCGCGCCGGGAGGTGGCTGTCCATGGGTGATCCTCAGTTCGCGATCGAAGTGCACGATGTCGGCCTCCAACTTGGCACGCAAGACTTTCACTTCGATTGCCGTCTTCCCGCCGGCGCCGTGATTGCCGTGACGGGTGCGTCCGGAGCCGGCAAGTCGACCTTCCTGAATTTGCTCGCCGGCTTCGACACGGCTGCCCAAGGGCGCGTTCTGATCGCGGGAAAAGATGTGACCGACGAGTACCCTGCGCGACGACCCGTCTCCCTCATCTTTCAGGACAACAATCTGTTTGCGCATCTCGATATTTTCACCAACATTGGCCTGGGTATTGAGCCAGCGATGAAACTCTCGACTGCCGATCGCCGATCGATCACGTCTTCGCTTGAAAAGGTGGGGCTCGCCGGTTTCGAGCGGAGAATGCCGGGGACGCTATCCGGCGGGGAGCGACAACGGGTGGCCTTCGCGCGCGCGCTTGTTCGCAATCGTCCGGTGCTCCTACTTGACGAGCCATTCGCGGCACTTGACCCCGGCTTGCGAATTGGAATGGCAGCGCTGCTGCTCGATATGCATCGCGAGACCGGCAATACCGTCGTCGTCGTTTCTCATGATCCGGATGAAGTCAAACGCATCGCAGATTTCGGCCTTTTTATCGAGGACGGCAGGATCGTCGTGGCGGCTCCGATTGATGAGTTTCTGGGCCACGAGGATCACGCTGGATTGACGCAATTTCTCCATAGTTGACGAATCTGGCGGTCGCAACGGCACTTTCGCCATAATTTGAGGCGACCGAGGAAACTCCAAAGCACGTTAGGCTTGCTAAAATACAACGGCGCCACATTTAGTCAGAGTCTCGCTATGCAACCGATGCGGAAATCAGTTACAGCAAAGACTTGTGTCCCCGATTGTGCAGTGCAAGAGCGGGGACGGACGCCTGTTGAATCACCATGAGACCGACCGGGTCGCGGAAGCGGACCGGCCGACAAGCAAGATGACTTGGAGAGCCAGACTGGACAGCATGACGACGTGGAAATTCCCCGCGCCTTCCAGTGATGTGCTCTCGTCTGCGTGCCGTCTGGCGCGACGAGTGTCGTTCGTGTGTGCAACGAGCGTGGCGCTGTACGGCTGCCAGTCCATCCTTGAACAATCCTACCAGCCGAGCGTTGCACCGTCCTCCAGTCCGCAGATCGTCGATGAAGTGCAGAAGAACGATCCGCGCGCTGCCATGGGCGCCCGTGAGCATCCACGTATCGTTGCGAGCTATGGCGGTGAGTACAACGATGCAAAGACCGAACGCCTAGTTGCCCGCATCGCGGGCGCACTGACGGCTGTTTCCGAGAATCCCAGCCAGTCCTATCGCATCACTATCCTGAACTCGCCGGCCATCAACGCCTTTGCACTGCCCGGCGGCTATCTCTATGTAACGCGCGGCTTGCTGGCGCTTGCCAACGACGCTTCCGAGGTCGCTGCGGTCCTCTCGCATGAGATGGGCCATGTCACAGCAAATCATGGCATCGAACGGCAGAAGCGCGAGGAAGCTGAGGTCATCGCCAGCCGCGTCGTGGCCGAGGTGCTGTCCAGCGATATTGCCGGAAAGCAGGCCCTGGCACGCGGCAAGCTCCGATTGGCTGCTTTTTCGCGGCAACAGGAACTGCAGGCGGACGTGATCGGCGTGCGCATGCTCGGTGAAGCGGGCTACGATCCTTATGCGGCTGCGCGGTTCTTGGATTCGATGGCCGCCTACAGCCGCTTCATGTCGGTCGATCCCGAGGCGGATCAGAGCCTCGACTTCCTGTCCAGCCACCCGAATTCGGCGCAGCGCATCGAACTTGCGCGCGACCATGCCCGTGCGTTTGGCCAGGAAGGCAAGGTTGGTGACACGGGCAGGGACTATTATCTCGATGGAATCGACGGCCTGCTTTACGGTGACAGCCCGGAGGAAGGCTATGTCCGCGGTCAGACCTTCCTGCATGGCGGGCTTGGTATCCGCTTCGACGTACCACCTGATTTCAAGATCGACAACAAGGTCGAGGCGGTCATGGCGACCGGCCCGGGTGATGTCGCGATCCGTTTCGATGGCGTCGCGGATAATCAGAGCCAGAGCCTGACCAACTATATCTCCAGCGGCTGGGTTACCGGCCTTGATCCGTCCACCATCCAGCAGGTCACGGTCAACGGGATGGAAGCCGCAACGGCGCGAGCGAGTGCAGATCGCTGGGACTTCGACGTCACCGTTATCCGCAACAATGCGCAGATCTTCCGGTTCCTGACGGCCGTGCCGAAGGGGAGTCCGACGCTGCAGCAGACGGCCGACGTATTGCGGGCAAGCTTCCGCCGAATGACGCCGGAGGAGACTGCGTCGCTGAAGCCTTTGCGCGTCAGGGTAGTCAAAGTACGACCGGGCGAAAATATCACGACGCTTGCTGCGCGGATGATGGGCACGGATCGAAAGCTTGATCTCTTCAAGCTTATCAACGCCTTGCCGACGGGTGCTTCCGTTTCTCCGGGCGACCGCGTCAAGATTATCGCTGAATAAAAAGAGGCCCGGCTTTCACCGGGCCAGTTCCATCACTGGGGGAGTAAGCTCTTTCAGGCCGATGCGGCCATATAGGGGTCAGCGCTGACCAGCGCGCTGCGGAGTTTTTCCATTGCCCGGCTTTCGATTTGCCGGACGCGCTCCTTGGAAATACCGAGGTCGGCGCCGAGTTCCTCAAGCGTAGCGCCGTCTTCCGCGAGTCTGCGGGCGCTGATGATCTTCATTTCCCGCTCATTGAGGTGTTTCAGGGCAGAAGCGAGCCAATTGCGTCGGCGCTCGCCGTCGATCATGTTTGATACCTGTTCGTCCGGGAGCGGCTCATCGCTGACGAGGAAATCCATCTTCTCGGCACTGTCGGCATCGCCTGAAACCGAGGGTGCTTGAAGCGAGGCGTCGTTGCTTGAAAGCCTTGCATCCATCGTCTGGACGTCGGAGAGGCTAACGCCGAGAGCGGCGGCGATTTCCTGGTGGATGGACTGGAGAGTGAGCTGTGTGTCACCCCTGGCGAGCTTGGCGCGCAGCCGACGAAGATTGAAGAAAAGGGCCTTCTGAGCAGAACTCGTACCGCCGCGGACAATCGACCAGTTGCGAAGGATGTAATCCTGGATGGATGCACGGATCCACCAGCTTGCATAGGTGGAGAAGCGGACATCACGCTCGGGCTCGAAGCGTGCTGCGGCCTCCAGCAGCCCGACGTAGCCCTCCTGCACGAGGTCGCTCATCGGTAGACCGAAATTACGAAATTTTCCCGCCATTGAGATAACGAGACGCATGTGGGCCATGGCGATCTGATTGCGGGCGCCACGGTCATCATTGTTTTTCCAGCGGATTGCGAGATCGTGTTCCTCTTCGCGAGCAAGGTAGGGAGCCGCCATGGCGATTTTAATCATGCGCCGGTCTGCTGACATGTTCTTCATATCGGTCTCCTGAATTCAGGCGTCACGCCAAAAAAAGGGCAAAGAATGCTTGCTTCCGGACATTGCTGCCCAGACCAAATTCATGTCTTGAACGTATAAAGGCCCCGAACTCTGGACGTTTCCAGATGGGGCCCTAGCTTAGGGTTATGCGCCGGTAGTACGGCCGGGTAGGACCAGTTTCTTCAAGTTGCCGGATAGGCAGAACGTGGAAGGCATGATCCGCTCCTCATCGAACGTTTACAGGAATGCGAGCGTTCGAGGGTGATGTCAGTTCCCGACGCGGTCCGCAGCTACATCCCTAAAACGCGCCAGGATGGAAAAAGTTCCAATAAAAAACCCGGCGCGAGGCCGGGTTTTTTTTCAAGAAAAACAAGGAGCTTATGCAGCTTCGTCCTGAGATTCGTCTTCTTCGATTGCCTTGCCGCGCTTCGGACCCTTGTTGAGGTTGGTCTCTACGAGACGGACGGCTTCGGTTTCCGACATCTTGTTCACGGCAGCGATTTCGCGTGCCATGCGGTCAAGCGCAGCTTCATAAAGCTGACGTTCGGAATAGGATTGTTCCGGCTGGTTTTCGGCGCGATAGAGATCGCGGACAACTTCAGCGATGGAAATGAGGTCGCCGGAATTGATCTTGGCATCGTATTCCTGGGCGCGACGGGACCACATGGTACGCTTGACGCGCGCCTTGCCCTGCACAACCTTCAATGCACGCTCGACGAAATCGGTTTCGGATAGCTTACGCATGCCGATGCTCATGGCCTTGGCGACCGGCACTTTCAGGCGCATCTTGTCCTTCTCGAAATCGATAACGAAAAGTTCAAGCTTCATGCCTGCTACTTCTTGCTCTTCGATGGCGCTGATGGTACCGACGCCGTGTGCGGGGTACACGATCGATTCACCGGTCTTGAAGCCGTGACGTGCGGAAGAAGGTTTTTTCTGCTGGGTCGTCATTCTATTCAAACACTCCCTGTTACGCTTCCGGCTGCAGCCGGAGCCGGGTCAGTCAGGCCCGGATGAGACGGTCAGATCCGTCGGGTGACTTACTTCTGGTCCCACCGGACAAAAGCAAACATATCCATGCGCACAAGCTTGGAACCTCACGGCTCAAGGCGTTGATATGTCACGGAAACCGCGTTTTTGGATTTGTTTTGCTTTCGTGGTGGTTTGGGCATGCTTCATGCCGCAAAATGGATCAGTGTCAGAAAGCTATCACAAAAATATGAGGAAATCAATAATTTACTGTGCCTGAGTCATGCGCGCAACACATGACACCCATATGCCGCAGACACACTTCAAGCGTTTTCCAGCTCACTGAACCCGGTTTCAGACCTACCGGAGGATCAGTCGCCCGCTCCGGGCTTCTCCGAGAAATACTTCTCGAACTTGCCGGTTTCGCCATCCAGTTCCTTCGCTTCGGGCATGGCATCCTTCTTGACCGTGATGTTCGGCCAGATGCTGGCATACTCGGCGTTGATCTTGAGCCACTTGTCGAGGCCCGGCTCCGTGTCCGGTTTGATTGCCTCGGCGGGACATTCCGGCTCACAAACGCCACAGTCGATGCACTCGTCAGGATGAATGACGAGGAAGTTTTCGCCTTCATAGAAGCAGTCGACGGGGCAGACTTCCACGCAGTCGGTATATTTGCAGCGAATGCAATTGTCGGTCACGACATAGGTCATGAAGAACTCCAGGACTTCCATACAATGGGGCCGGGCAACCTGGAACGTCGCGCCTTCCCCCAACCGGAAAGGAAGCGGTGAGATGCTTGGGAGGCATTCACGCTATCCGGCAAGTTGATTGTGACGTATCGGCTTTGTCTGCGGATTTCAAGGATAAAGAAATCGCAGAACTCGACAGTTCGGATAGAGTTTTCTAATCCTCGTCCGACATCAGCCTGTCGATTGCACGACGTTCCTTTTTTGTGGGTCGTCCCGTCCCTGTGGCCCGCATTGCCTGCTCATAAGGTGTCAGGCGTTTTGTCTCGTCGGGCGGTGGCGTCAGATCCTCATAGAGGAGCCGGGCTTCCTCATAGGGGCCACGCCGCTCGCCGCCTGATTTGACGATGAGGACAACGTCGCGCCGCTCGAGTGCCAGCTCGACCTTGTCGCCCACCTTGACCGTTTGACTCGGCTGGAGGGCGCGCTCGCCATTGATCCGGACATGCCCGGATTGAATGTGGCTTTGTGCCAGCGAGCGCGACTTTACCATACGCGTGAAGAACAGCCACTTGTCGATGCGCTGCCGCGAACCGCTTCCTGGCTGTGTCTCCCCGCTCATCTGCTACTTCTTCATCTGCTCCTTCAAGGCAGCGAGCTTCGCGAAAGGAGAATCCGGATCAATCGGCTTTTCCTTGCGCGGTGGCTTTGCCTCGAAGCGCAGTGGCTGTGGGCCGCCGCGATTGTTGTTGCGATCCTTGCGATCGCCACGGTCTTGACGGTCGCCGCGCTGTTCGTGGCGGTCGCCGCGTCCCTGATGTGGCTTGCCGCCATCCTTGCCGTGATGCTGGCGGTTGCCGTCTCGGCCCTCGTCATTTGCACCACCTTGGCGGCGATGATCAGATCCCCGGTCCTGGCCGCGATTGTTGCCACCGCGACGTTCGCCCGGGTTGCGAGCCTGGCGCTGATTGTCCGTGCGGCCACCGAGGCGCCAGAGAAGAACCGGCTTCGGCTCCTCGGCGTCTTCGGGATTTGCCGCGACTGGTTGTTCGGTCACCACTGCTTCAACAGCAGCGGGAGCTTCCGAGGCGGCTTCCTCCGATGCGCTGTCGGCATCGTCGGGATCCGCCTTCTCTGCGCCATCCTCAACCGCAGTCCCCGTCGTCGCCGCTGCCGAGGCGTCCTGAGCCGACAGATGGGCTGCTGCCTCCTCCGCCTTGACGGCATCGGAGCGATAGCCGAGCCCCTTCAGGATTTCTTCCATGTCCTCGAGTGTTGCACCAAGGATCGAAAGCATAGCGGTCGTCGTCGTGAAGCGGCGGCCGTCATATGCTCCTTCGGGACGATTTGCCTGGCCCGGCTTCCACTGAAGCAGCGGGCGGATGATATCCGCCAGGCGCTCAAGGATATCGATGCGAACCGCGCGTTTACCGAGGAATCGGAAGCCGGCCAGCTTGTAGAAGGTGCGCTCGAAACCCGGATCGGTGACGACCGAGGTGCGGCCGGCAGCCAGCACCGGAATGAGATCGCCATAACCGGGCTTGTCGAGACCGTCATTCTTCAACGCCCAAAGGAGTGTGATGAGCTCTGCAGGGGCGGGCTTCAGAAGGGCGGGGACGAAGATGTGGTAGGCACCGAAGCGGACACCGTAGCGGCGCATCGAAGCGCGGGCATCCTGATCCAGCGACTTTACTTCTTCGGTCACGTCGCGCCGGAACAGCACGCCGAGGTTCTCGACGAGCTGAAATGCTAGGCCCTTTGCCAGGCCCTGCAGATCCTCTGCGCGGGACAGATCGTCAAGCGGCTTCAGAACCGTGCTGATATGATGATTTACGAAGCGCTCGATACGGGCGGTCACGTGGTCACGTGCATTGCCGGTCAACTGCTCGTCGGCGAGAATAATGACGCGCGGGCGCATGACATGATCACTGCCTGCCAGTCGTGCCACCGGGTCGCCCAACCAGCGGATCGAACCGTCGGAGCTGATCGCGAGATCGCTATTGCCGGCCGCGTGGAGGCGAGCCGCACGCGCCTCGAATTCCAGAGCAAGCGCCTTCTGCGAAGCAGACTGAACAGCCTTGGCGTCCGGTCCCTCCGCTCCCGAAATGGGCGTGAACCGGAATCCCGACAACTGCCCCACATGATGTCCTTCAACAAAGACATCGCCATTTACACTGATTTCAGCTTCCAGCATCGCATTCTCTCTCAGGCGCTTCATGAGCACAGATGTCCTGCGATCAACAAAGCGTTTCGTCAACCTTTCATGTAACGCATCGGACAATCGATCTTCGATTTCCCGCGTCTTTTCCTGCCAGTGTGTCGGATCGGCAAGCCAATTGGGCCGATTCGATACATAGGTCCAAGTCCTTATCTGCGCGATTCGCGCCGAAAGCGTGTCAATCTCACCGTCCGTTCGATCCGCGCGATGTACCTGCTCGGCAAGGAAGTCCTCATTTACCGTGCCATAGCGGACGAGATCGGAAAAGAGGGTGGAGATGAGATCGGCGTGTTGGGCCGGCGCGATGCGCCGGTAGTCCGGAAGCGCGCAGGCTTCCCACAACTTCTCGACGCTCGCCGGATTGTTCGCAAGGTCGATGATCTCAGGGTAGCGCGACAGGTGTTCCAGCGCTTGTTGATCAACGGCAGGCAGAGCGCGTGTCAGGCCGGAAACGGTGGGGCCGGTCTCAAGGCTCGCGCGCAGCGCGTGAATGGAGGCGAAGTCGAGGTTCTTTGAGCGCCATTGCAGCACTTTTACATTGTCGAATTCGTGACCTTCGATGCGTTCGACCAATTCCTCATCGAAGGGATCGACTTGGCCGGTGACGCCAAATGTCCCATCGCGAACGTGTCGACCGGCGCGGCCGGCAATCTGCCCGAGTTCGGCAGGATTGAGATTACGGAACTGGTAGCCGTCGAATTTGCGATCCTGCGCGAAGGCGACATGATCGACATCGAGATTGAGACCCATGCCGATCGCATCCGTCGCGACCAGATACTCCACGTCTCCGGCTTGGTAGAGCGCCACCTGCGCATTGCGGGTACGTGGACTAAGGGCTCCAAGGACGACGGCTGCCCCGCCTCGCTGCCTCCGGATCAACTCGGCGATCGCATAGACTTCATCCGCCGAGAAGGCGACGATCGCCGAACGTTGAGGAAGGCGTGTGATCTTCTTTTGTCCGGCGTAGAACAGCTGGGAAAGTCGCGGTCGCTCGACAACGATAATGCCCGGAAGAAGCTGCTGTAAAATTGGACGCATAGTGCCGGCGCCGAGCAGCAGTGTCTCGTCGCGACCGCGCAGATGCAGGATACGGTCCGTAAAGATATGACCACGTTCCAGATCGCCCGCGAGCTGCACTTCGTCGATTGCGACAAAGGCGGCTTTGGTCTCGCGCGGCATCGCCTCAACAGTGCAGACCGAAAAGCGGGCGCTGGGAGGCGATATCTTCTCCTCGCCCGTTACCAGCGCAACATTCTGGATCCCGACCTTTTCGGCGACGCGTGTATAGACCTCGCGTGCCAGCAGCCGCAACGGTAGTCCGATCACGCCAGTGCCGTGCGCAACCATGCGCTCGATGGCATAATGCGTCTTGCCGGTATTGGTTGGCCCGAGCACCGCGGTTACTCCGCGCCCGCTCAGTATCATCGGCTGCGATGTCAGTGTCATGGTCCTGCAAGTGAGGCGAGGGTGCCCCAGGTCAAGTCAGCTCCTCTCCGAGAGCAGACAACACATGGACAGCCGTTGTCTCAAACGCAAGGGCTGATTTGAATTTACTCTGCGGTTTTCTGTTGCGCGAAAAGCTTGCAGATTGCTCGTTTTGCGATTCGGAACAGCTTGAGAACGAATCGGAGACGAATCGCTGACTCCGGATGATTCAGTGTTTGTTCACGGCTAAGTATTGATTTTGAATCACTTTTTCCCACAAGATGCTGAATCTTGAAATTCGCGCCATACGTGTGGCCGGAGTTGCATCTAGGCTGTCAACGGCCTTTCGCCGAAAATCGACAATCGATCCAGCCCGCCCCGACACCCCATGATGCTAACGTTCCTGAGAGGAACCGGAAAATGCGGCTCGATCTGGTTTTTTCCATCAAAGCGGAACAGTTGATGCATAGGGAACAAAAAACGGTGGTGTGTGTTTCTCGTCCATTCCAAGTGTAACGACGTTGAGGACTTGAACCATGCTTGGCACGATACTTCTGATTATCCTTATTCTGCTTTTGATCGGCGCCTTACCGAATTGGGGCTATAGCCGGGGATGGGGCTATGGACCTTCGGGCGGTTTAGGGCTAGTTCTCGTGATTATTATTATTCTTGTGCTGCTTGGTCGCATCTAAGCGACGGAAAAAACTGGGAGATATCTCATGATGAAAAAGATTGTGCTCATTGGCGCTCTCGTTGGTGCGCTTGCCTCCTGCACGGCGACTGAACAGGGTACCGCGATCGGTGCCGGTACAGGCGCCATTATCGGTGGTGCTGTCAGCAACAGCTGGGGCGGCGCTGCCGTGGGCGCAGTTGCCGGTGGTCTTGCTGGCGCATTGATCGGCCACTCCGTTGAGCGGCGTGGCTACTGCGTCTACAGGGATCGGTACGGCCGCCGCTACGAAGCACGTTGCCCACGTTACTAAGGCCCGGGCCAGCGCCTAGCAGGCTTATCATCTTGAGATCGAAAGCGCCGGCTGAATCGGCGCTTTTTTGTTGTGCGCCCAGCATGGGCGCATTCTTGTGGGTGGAAGTCCCACCGTAAGCTGGTCATCGCGAGCGAAGAGAAGCGCAACTGCGGAAGGGCGACCGACCGTGGGGAGGAAGCGTGGATCGCAACTGCGGGTCGATGAACAAGAACCGGATATGAGGCGATGCCGACCAGGGCGAGCGGGCAACATACCGCGAAGCTCTTGTGACCAAGGGTCGGTGGCGTAAATCCGGCGGTCGTGCAGTGAAGGAGTGCGTTCTTACCTGTTGGGAGATCTCGTTTTGCGCCTGAAAGGGCGACGGTGTCGAGCCGGAGCGAGAAGTCAGCAGAGGTCGTAGTAGGGAGCAGGTAGGTGCGAACGAAGGGCTGAACGAGAGAGAGTGAAGTTCCTCCAAGGATGAGCAAGGTCATGCGTCAGATGCCGGGAATGTCCGGGAGATCGGAGGGGCAAGCGGGTGAAGCCCGCCCAGGCTCCGATCTTGACGAAGCCGCGCTCCCGCCGCGGATCGGGAACGACACAGGTGCTGGGCTGCTTGAGGCGGCCCTGCGGCGAGAGAACCTTCTGCAGGCGTGGAAGCAGGTGCGCGCCAACAAGTGCGCGCCAACAAAGGCGCTGCGGGCGCGGACGGACTGGATATCGACCAGACGGCCGCGATGCTACGCCAGTGCTGGCCTGCCATCCGCGACAGGCTGCGGGAGGGGACGTATCGGCCACAGCCGGTGCGTCGCGTGATGATCCCGAAGCCGGGGGGCGGCGAGCGCGAGCTTGGCATCCCCACGGTGCTGGACCGCCTGATCCAACAGGCGCTCCTGCAAGTCCTTCAGCCAATCCTTGATCCGACCTTCAGCCAGCACAGCTACGGCTTCCGTCCGGGAAGGAGTGCGCACGATGCCGTCCTGGAGCTGGATGAATGGATGCGTCACCGTGTGAGCAATCCAGCTCAAACAATGGAGGCGTGGCACGACGATCTTCCGCGAAATGCTGGCAAAGGGGGCAAACCCTCTTGTGGCACAGCGAGTGGCAGCCAATGCCGGTCGCTGGTGGCGCAACAGCGGCAAACTCCTCAACAGCATCCTCACCATCAAATGGGCCGACCAACTCGGAATGCCCAGGCTCGCATAACCTCAATCTCTCGAACCGCCCGGTGCGGATCCGCATGCCGGGTGGTGTGGCAGGGGCGCGATCGAATACGATCGCCCCCTATGCCGATTTGAACAGTGGTCGCGATACGAACGTGTCGCCGACAAGAAAAGGCCGCGTCGTTTCCGAAGCGGCCATAGTTCTCAGCGCTGAAGCGGACGATCAGTCCTTTGCGCGCTCGACGTAGGAATTGTCTTCCGTCGCGATAACAACGCGCGTGCCGGCGTTGATGTGCGGCGGCACCATGGTGCGCACGCCGTTCGACAGCATTGCCGGCTTGTAGGACGACGAAGCCGTCTGGCCCTTAACGACCGGTTCGGTTTCCGTAATTTCGAGAGTTACGTGGCGCGGCAGCTCGAGTGCAAGCGGAACGCCTTCATGGATCGACAGAATGCAGGTCATGCCTTCCTGCAGATAGGCCTTCTGATCGCCCATCGTTTCATTGTCGACGACGACCTGGTCGTAGGTCGCCGGGTTCATGAAGTGGAACCCTTCGCCATCTTCGTAGAGGTATTGGAAGTTCACGTCTTCGACGAAAGCGCGCTCCACCTGTTCGGTCGTACGCCAGCGCTCGGAGACCTTGACGCCATCGACGATACGACGCATGTCGACCTGGGTAACCGGCGTGCCCTTGCCCGGATGAAAGTTCTGGGCAGTCAGAACGACGTAGAGCTTGCCATCTACGTCGAGAACGTTGCCCTTGCGGACGGAAGAGGCGATGACCTTGACCATTAAGACTTCCTTGTAACTCGGCTTTTGGCGTCGTAGAGGACTGTCGATACAGCCCCGGAGACGCGAGTGATTATTCTTTGGGGGCGCAACTAACCTAAAATCCGGCAAATAGCCAGCCCCAGGGTTGGACAGGTCGGTCAGGACAAATGCCAATGAATCCCTCGATCGCCAAAGTGTCGCCGTGGTGGACGCCGAGCATGCATTTGGACCGCCGCCCGTTCCTGATTGGACGAAATGCGATCCAGTCTGCATTGCGCGGCTACTTCCTGAGCGAGGATTTTCTGGAGGTCGACACCGCAACGCTGCAGGTCTCGCCAGGCAACGAGGCGCACCTTCATGCGTTTGCCACTGAAGCATTGACGACCGACGGCCAGACGGCGGCGCCGCTTTACCTGCATACATCGCCTGAGTTTGCCTGCAAGAAACTGCTTTCGGCCGGAGAGCAGCGTATCGCCTGTTTCGCACACGTCTATCGCAATCGCGAGCGTGGACACTTGCATCATCCGGAATTCACGATGCTTGAGTGGTATCGTGTGGGCGAAAGCTATGAGAGCCTGATGATGGACTGCGTTCGCATTTTGGCGCTTGCTGCAGAAACGATGAAGACGGCACGGCTCACCTATAAAGGCAGTGACTGCGATCCGTTCGCAGGGCCGGACCGAACAAGCGTTGCCGCAGCTTTCGAACGCTATGCCGGCATCGATCTCCTGGCTTCCGTTTGCGCCGATGGTGCGACGGATCGGGCGCATCTCGCTGACCAGATGAAGCGGATCGGCATGCGTGTTGCGGACGATGATGGCTGGGCCGATCTGTTCAGCCGCGTCCTTGTCGAGAAGGTCGAGCCTCATTTGGGTTTCGGTCGAGTGACCATTCTTGACGAGTATCCGGTGTCGGAAGCAGCGTTGGCGCGCCCCTCCGCTCGTGATCCCCGTGTTGCCGAACGTTTCGAGGTCTATGCTTGCGGGGTCGAGCTTGCGAACGGCTTTGGCGAGCTTACCAATCCGGCGGAACAGCGCCGTCGCTTCGAGATCGAGATGTCTGAGAAGGCCCGCATCTACGGCGAAAGCTATCCTCTGGATGAGGATTTTCTGGACGCGCTTGCCATCATGCCCGAGGCAAGCGGGATCGCTCTCGGCTTCGATCGGTTGGTGATGCTGGCAACCGGCGCGTCGCGGATCGATCAGGTGATGTGGGCCCCAGTCGCGGAGTACGGCAGATGAACAGTATCGTGCCTATCAAGACCGTCGAGGGTCTGGAAAGCGCTGGGCTGCTGGGTCAGAGAGACCGGGACGCGTTGGCTGATGTAGCCGCACGCTACGCCATTGCATTGACGCCAGCGGTCGCGCGCTTGATTGATCGCACGGACGCTGCAGACCCAATCGCCAGGCAGTTCGTACCAGATGCGGCCGAGCTCAACGTCGTGCCCGAAGAGCGTGCGGATCCGATCGGAGACGAAGCCCATAGTCCCGTGCAGGGGATCGTTCATCGCTATCCCGATCGGGTACTGTTGAAGGCCGTACATGTCTGCCCAGTCTACTGTCGTTTCTGCTTTCGCCGCGAGATGGTTGGCCCGCAAGGCTTGGGCACGCTAGACCCCGAGGCAATGACGGCAGCCTTTGCCTACATTCGAGACCATAAGGAAATCTGGGAGGTGATCCTGACGGGCGGCGATCCGTTGGTGCTGTCTCCGCGACGATTGGAAGAAATTCTTCGCGAACTGGCATCGATCGATCACGTGAAGATCGTGCGGTTCCATACACGCGTTCCCGTGGTGGATCCTTCAAGAGTTGATGCAGCCTTGATTGCAGCCCTGAGAGCGAGTGGCAAAACCGCCTACGTGGCGCTGCATGCCAATCATCCTCGCGAACTGACCGAAGAGGCACGCGCGGCGTGTGCCCGCCTGATCGATGCCGGAATTGTCATGGTCAGCCAATCGGTGCTCCTGCGGGGCGTCAATGATGATCCAGAAGTACTTGCAGGGTTGATGAAGGCCTTCGTCGAGACGCGTGTGAAGCCTTACTATCTGCACCATCCGGACCTCGCTCCCGGCACGAGCCATTTTCGGCTGACGATCGAAGAAGGGCAGAAGATCGTCGCCGCTTTGCGCGGCCGGATCTCCGGTCTCTGCCAACCCACCTACATACTCGACATACCGGGCGGCCATGGCAAGGCCGTCATCGGTGAGCAGTCGATCAGAGAGTCGGGCGAGGGGTGCTATTCTGTTTCGGATTATCGCGGTGCCGAGCACCTGTATCCGCCGGTCGCCTAGTGAAAACGGGGCGGGCGAAGTGTTGTTCTTGAACAATGTGTCGCGAGACCTCTTCATGGCGCGAGAATATAAATCGTAGGCAAGATATTGAAATCCAACGTAAGTTCCACGTCATCCCGTTTCTCCTATAAGAATTTAGTTGAGGTGCTTAGCTCACTTTAACTACGTCATTTAGGAGAATTTTGTCTTTTCCAGACTACGTCTATTCCGAGAACAAGGCAGTTTCGCCACTCGAGATATGATCATCTTGGAGAAGTCATAATGAATACTACGATCCGTGAGCTCCTGGTCAAATTTGGAAAGCTTCCCGTCTCTGTTGACCAAGTTGCCGACGATGCCGACCTTTATGCGGTGGGCCTAACTTCCTTCGCTTCCGTGCAGCTTATGCTCGGCATCGAAGAGGCATTCGATATCGAGTTTCCCGACAATCTCTTGAATCGCAAGTCTTTCGCCAGCATCGCGGCGATCGCGAAGACTGTCGACCAGATCAAAGATAGCCGGAAGGTCGCCTAAATGAACTTTCCGGTCAAAATCGCGGAAGAGGATCTTGCCTCCAGAGTCGCCCGTGTGTCAGCGATTGCGGCAAAGCATGCGGACTCCGTCGATTTTGATGGGAGGTTCCCGCACGAAGCGGTGGAGGCAATGAGGGCCGAGCGACTGCTCGGAATTCAGATCCCACGCCATTGCGGGGGCGAAGGCGCGACGATCGTACAGATAGCCGAGCTGTGCTCGATGCTTGGGCAGGCGTGTTCGGCGGCTGCCATGGTCTTCGCCATGCATCACATCAAGCTCTGCAGTCTTGTCGAGCACGGCGCCGAGAGCGAATGGCATCGGGCCTTCATGCAACGCGTGGCGGCCGAGCAATTGCTGATCGCATCGGCGACGACGGAGGGCGGCATTGGCGGCAATCTCAGGAATAGCATCTGTGCGATCGAGGTGGAGGGTGATAGTTGCCGTCTCGACAAAGACGCGACCGTCATATCCTATGGCTCCTACGCCGATGCGATCATGATTACGTCGCGCGCCCATGCAAATGCGGCTTCCTCCGATCAGGTCCTGACTGTCTTCCTCAAGGAGCAGTACGCTCTGGAAAAGACCCACGCGTGGAACACGCTCGGCATGCGCGGTACCTGTTCGGATGGCTTCCTCTTCAAAGGCGAGGCCCCAGCTCGACAAATTCTACCGAAGCCCTTCGCGGAGATCGCGGCTCAATCCATGCTGGCTTCATCGCACCTGCTTTGGAGCGGCGTGTGGTACGGCATCGCCGTCGATGCCGTGGGGCGGGCGCAGGCGTTCGTGCGCGCTGCGGCGCGCAAGTCACCAGGGGCGCCACCGCCCGGAGCCCTGCGATTGGCCGAGGTCTCCAATCTGCTGCAAATGGTTCGCTCGAACGTCGTCGCCGGCCTGAAGGCCTACGAGGATGCCAAGAGCGACGCAGACAAGCTTTCCTCGATGGGCTTTGCCGTGACGATGAACAACGTGAAGATTGCGTCATCGGAAACGATTCTCGAAATCGTCAATCACGTGATGCTGATTTGCGGGATCATGGGCTACAAGAATGGCACGCCGTTCAGCGTCGGCCGACATCTGCGCGATGCCCACTCCGCACAACTCATGATCTCGAACGACCGCATCCTCGGCAACACGTCGAGCATGCTTCTTGTCCACAAGCAGGACACTAGCTTACTGGGGTGACGACATGGACGTGCAGACAACGTTTCTGGACAGGCTTTTTGAATCGGGCCTCCTGATCGATACGGGCGTTGACGGTCTTTACGGGCGCAGCGGACAATTCGAAGATGTGATCGCCGCCTTCGAACGCCTGATCGACAAGTTCGGCGGCGCCGACGGCGCTGAAGCGATGCGTTTTCCGCCCGGGATGAATCGCGCCTTCTTCGAGAAGAGCGGCTACATGAAGAGCTTCCCGCAGCTTGCCGGCACCGTTCACAGTTTCTGTGGCAGCGAGCTCGACCACGTCAGCCTCCTTCAATGCATGGAAGTGGGTGACGACTGGACGAAGGATCAGCAGGCGACTGACATCGTGTTGACTCCTGCGGCATGCTATCCGCTCTATCCGACAGTTGCTCGCCGCGGCAAACTGCCGATGAGTGGCAGCCTCTTCGATCTGCAATCCTACTGCTTCCGCCATGAGCCTTCGCAGGATCCCGCGCGCCAGCAGCTCTTCCGCATGCGTGAATATATTTGCATGGGTATGGAAGAGCACGTCACGGATTTCCGTCAACGCTGGATGGACCGCGGCGTCGAAATGATGAAGGCGGTCGGCCTCGATGTGGCCATCGATGTCGCGAACGATCCGTTCTTCGGCCGCGCCGGCAAAATGCTGGCTAACAATCAGCGCGATCAGAACCTGAAGTTCGAGCTGCTCATTCCGATCACCTCGGTTGTTAAGCCGACGGCCTGCATGAGCTTCAACTACCATCAGGATGCGTTCGGCACGAAATGGGGCCTTTATCTTGAAGACGGCAGCGTTGCGCATACCGCCTGCGTTGGCTTCGGGCTTGAACGCATCGCGCTCGCGCTGTTCCATCACCACGGGCTCGAGGTCAAGCATTGGCCTTCCAAGGTGCGTCAAGCGCTGTGGGGCTGAACGAAACGATGAGAGCCGTCTTTCCACGGGTGCGCCCGGACGGCTATCAGCCGCATCCGCTGCACTCCAGCGAGCGCATGTGGCCTGAAACCAATTGCTACGTCGACCTTTGGATCGAAGTGCTGAACGCCGTCGGCGCTGCGCCGGAGGCGATGCTTGGCTTCACGCTCACCCAGGATTTCGAGGGCGATCAATTCACCTTCTTCAAGGTGCCCCTCGAGGATCTTGAGGCACTCTACGACATCCGCGTCACCGAACTTGCCATCTTCGACCGCGTCGAACGGCACGTTGAGGTGCAGATTGCACGCGGGCGTCTTTGCCTGATCGAGATGGATTCTTTCTATATGCCCGATACGCAGGGCACTGCCTACCGGACCGAGCATGGCAAGACCACCGTCGCAATCAACAGGCTCGACTTCGCCGGCAAGCGCATCGAGTATTTTCACAACGGTGGTTACTTTCAGCTCGAGGGCGAAGACTTCGATGGGCTGTTCCAGCTCAACCTGAAGCCACAAGATCCGTCGTTCCTTCCATATACGGAGTTTGCAAAGTTTCCCGCCCGTATTCCTGAGGCTGCGCATGTCAGCACCACCGCGCGCAAACTTCTTGAACGTCACTTCGGTCGCCGGCCGGTCTCGAATCCTATTCGGGCCTTCGCCGAAGTGTTTCCGCAGCAGGTGGAAGCGGTCGCAGAGCGGCCGTTTGGCTTCTTTCACAAGTATGCGTTCAACACGCTACGCCAGTTTGGCGCCAATTTCGAACTTGCCGGCGACCATCTCGCCTGGCTCTCTGGCAACGAATTCTCGTCTGCCATCGCTGATGCGCGCCGGATTTCCGAAATTGCAAAGTCGGTGCAGTTCCAGCTCGCCCGGGCTGTGACGCGGAAGAAATATGATCCACTGCGCGCAGCGCTTGATCCGGCAGCCGATGCATGGGATTCCATGATGGCTTCGCTCAAGGAGCGCCTGTGAAGCCGGGAGTCTAAGCATGCGGGGACGGTTGGCGAGTGTCGGCGCGGAGGAAACTCTGCTCGCCGAAGGCTGGAATCTGGTTCTGACGGAGCCGGACGCTTGCGCAACCCCTCATGACATTCCCTTATCCGCACAGTACATCGCCGCCGAAGTGCCGGGAACTGTCGCCGCGGCATTGGAAAAGGCCGGGCGCTTCGATCGCGAGAATCCGGAGCCGCTCGATACCCGCGACGCGTGGTATCTCTGCCGGCTTTTTGACGCGCAGCCCGGCGACGCGATCCTGCGCTTCGAGGGGTTGGCAACGCTGTGTCATGTCTTCCTCAATGGCCAGGAAATCCTGTCGTCGGAAAGCATGTTCACCATGCACGAGATACCGGTGACGCTCTCGGGCGGCGATGAGTTGGCACTTTGCTTCCGAGCCCTTGCGCCAAAGCTGGCCGAATCCGGCCCTCGCGCCCGCTGGCGTCCGCAGATGATCACGCCGCAAGGCTTGAAGAACGTTCGCACGACGTTGCTTGGACGGATGCCGGGTTGGTGTCCTGAAATTCATGCGGTTGGGCCGTGGCGTGCCATCACGCTCGTGCGCCGCGATATCGTTTCGATCGACAATGTCACTGTCCGTGCCGTGCTTGAGGCGGACGGTACCGGGCGGTTGAGCGTTTCGCTTCACACGAATGTCGACAATCCGGATTTGATGCTTCGTTGTGGAGAGATCGAGCAGGCCTTCGAAAAGATTGGAGACAGCCACCACTCGGCGATTCTGAAGCTGAAGGGCGTTGATCTCTGGTGGCCGCACACGCATGGCGCGCCTCAACTTTATGATTACTCGATTGTCATCGACGGCGTCGCGCATCATGCAGGGCGAACAGGTTTTCGGCGGATTGACATTGATCGCGGATCGCACGGAGATGATTTTGCGCTGTTGATCAACGGCGAACGCATCTTCTGCCGTGGTGCTGTCTGGACGACCGCCGATATCGTTCGGCTGCCGGGCGGCCGGTCGGACTACGAGCCGTTCTTGCGCCTGGCCGCAGAGGCGGGCATGAACATGATCCGCATTGGCGGGACGATGGCCTATGAGACACCGGAGTTCTTTCAGCTCTGTGACGAACTCGGCCTGCTTGTCTGGCAGGACTTCATGTTCGCCAATTTCGACTATCCGAAGAACGACAAAGCGCTGACGGCGCATGTCCACGCGGAGGTTGAGGAACTCCTGCACGCCGTCCAGGGATGCCCGTCACTCGCGGTATTGTGCGGCGGCAGCGAAATCTACCAGCAGGCGGCCATGCTTGGATTGCCGCAGGACTATTGGTCGGGTCCGATCACGGAGGAGATTATTCCGGCGATTGCCGGACGCATGCGGCCCGACGTCCCGTATGTGCCAAATTCACCTTCGGGCGGCGCGATGCCGTTTTCTGCGAACGTTGGGGTTACCCATTACTACGGCGTCGGCGCCTATATGCGACCGCTTGACGATGCTCGACGAGCGAATGTTCGCTTCGCGGCCGAGAGCCTGGCTTTCGCTCATGTGCCACAGCAGCCAACGCTGCAACGCCATCTGGATGTTCCGCCGGTCCACAGTCCGCTATGGAAATCGCGTGTCCCCCGCGACCGCGGCGCGTCGTGGGATTTCGAGGACGTAAGGGATTTCTATCTGGCAGAACTCTATCGCGAGGATCCGGCGCGGCTTCGTCGTGAAGATCGCGAGCGGTACCTCGATCTTTCCCGCGTCGTCACGGGCGAAGTTGTGGAAGCAACCTTCGCCGAATGGCGCCGCAATGGGTCGACATGCAACGGCGCATTGGTCTGGACGCTGCAGGATCTGATGCCTGGTGCCGGTTGGGGTGTGATCGATTCAACCGGCGAGCCGAAGCCGGCCTGGTATGCCCTGTGCCGCGCTTTCCGGCCGGTGCAGGTGGTCGTGACCGACGAGGGCACGAATGGCCTCGACGTTCACGTGCTGAATGAGACCGAGCACGCTCTCCAGCTTGATCTCGAGCTGGTTTGTTTGAGGCACGGCAAGCAGCACGTCGTCAGTGGCGGCCGCATTCTGACTTTGGCGCCGAGAAGTCGCGAGACCTTTGCCGCCACCGATCTCTTTGGCGCATTTTTCGACACGACCTACGCCTTCCGCTTCGGCCCACCCTCTCACGACGTCACCGTTGCTCGCTTGCGTCTGCCGGATGGTGGTCTGGTGGTCGCCGACGCCTTCCATTTTCCGTTGGGGCGCTCGAAGGCCTTCCACGATGCCGAAATCCAGGTGGCGGTGACGCGAAAGGACAATGCGTGGGGGCTCGATATCGCAGTCGACAGGTTCGCACAGTCCGTCCACATCGGTATTGATGGCTATCGACCGGACGACGACTGGTTTCATCTTGCCCCCGGCGCCGCCAAACGCGTCCGGTTGCTTCCGCAATCGGGGTCGGCAGATGGAGAAGCGCCGTCCGGTGAGATCACAAGCCTAGGTAGCTCGCGAGCCGTCTCATTTTAAAGCCCAAGCCTGCCATTGCGGGATTGGCAGGCGTTTGAAACGGCTGCTCAGAACGCCTTGAAGGTCAGCGTTGTCAGCGAACGCACGATGCCGGGTATGTTGGCGATGTTATCGTTGATGAACTTGCCAATGTCCTGCCCTTCTTCGATGTAGACCTTGAGCAGAAGATCATAGTCGCCGCTCGTCGAGTAGAGCTCGGAAGCGCGCTCTGTTTGGTAAATGGCGTCGGCGACCTCGTAGGTCTTGCCGGGTGCGCATTGGAGCTGAACGAAAATTGGCTTCATCGACGTTTCCTGCATCATATTCTGGTTCGGCGCATAATGGTCGAAAGCGCCATGTCGGCGCAAGCTGTTCCGTCAGATGGCGGCTTCTCGAACGATCCAGCGGCGAAATGCTTCCAAAGGCGCGTAGTCGGCCCGTTCTGTCGGATAGGCAAGGTAGTAGCGCTCGCTGCTTTCCATTTCGCGATCGACGGCGGCAATCAGGTCGCCGCGCTTCAGCTCGTCGTAGATGAGAAAGGTCGGCAGCAGCGCAACGCCGAGACCCGCCATCGCCGCTTGGGCGGCGGTCGCGAACTGGTCGAAGAGCATGCCGTGCACGGTCTGAAAATTCACGCCATTGTCGGCGAACCAGCGCTCCCAGGCATCCGGCCGCGTCGTCAGATGCAGCAGTGGAACGCCGAGCAAATCTTGCGCCGTGCTGATCGCGTGCCGGCTGCGGAACTCGGGGCTGCAGGCCGGGACGGTCCTCTCCGACATGAGAAATGTCAGCTCCGCGCCAGGCCAATGCGGGTGACCGAAGTGAATGGCCGCGTCTATGGAATCGAGCCGGAAGTCAAAGGGCGACAGTCGGGTGACGAGGTTGATCGTCACCCCTGGATTGGCAGTAAGGAAGCGTCCGAGCCGCGGGGCCAGCCAGCGCGTCCCGAATGTCGGGAGAATGGCCAGATTGAGCGTACCGCCATGCGGATTGGCACGGAGGTTCAGCGATGCACTCGAAATGCGTCGCAGTGCCTCGCGAATCTCGCGCGCATAGGCGTCGCCGGCGAGGGTCAACCGCACGGTCTGACGTTCGCGCAGAAACAGCTCGACGCCGAGCTGCTCTTCCAGTGCCTTGATCTGGCGGCTGACGGCACTTTGTGTGAGGTCGAGTTCACGCGCCGCAGCCGTCACGCTGCCAGTGCGTGAGACAGATTCAAATGCGACCAGCAAGGATGTCGAGGGAAGAAATCTTCGTGACGGCAGCATCCATCATTCCATTTGAGAATAAGCTGTTTCCTAAATGTCGATATTTACGGCATCTGGGGCTTTGTAAAGTAATTCATGTGACGGAATCGGAATGAACTGGAAATGCGATCGATCTGCCGCGCCCACCGTTCCCGAGGTTGTGGCCGGCAGCCTGATCAGTGGTTTCATGAGCAAAGGCACGGCGCTAGAATGTCGCCAGTTTAATGGATGGATTTGATCGATGCTGAACGATCCCCGCTCCCACGGCCTCTGGGAAAAAACCGCTCCGCAGCCGCCTGTGACTTCCGCGCTTACCGGCGCCGTGAGCGCCGACGTCGTTGTCGTGGGCGGAGGCTATACGGGGCTTTCCTCAAGTCTCCATCTGGCCGAGGCGGGCTCAAAGGTCGTGCTTGTGGAAGCTGCGGAGATCGGCTTCGGCGGCGCGGGCCGCAACGTCGGCTTGATCAACGCCGGCATGTGGGTGATGCCTGACGACCTTCCCGGTGTTCTCGGCCCTGTTTACGGCGAGCGTTTGCTCGACCTGTTGGGCAACGCTCCAAGGCTGGTGATGGAGTTGATCGACAAGCACGGCATTGCCTGTGAGCTCGAACGGAACGGCACGCTTCACGTCGCCGTTGGCGCGAGTGGCTTGAAGGAGATTGAGGATCGCGCCCGGCAATGGGCGGCACGCGGGGCGCCGGTGGTGCTGCTTGACGCCGCCGAAACGGTCAAGCGTGTCGGCAGCAGTGCCTATACGGGATCGTTGCTCGACATGCGCGCAGGCACGCTGCAGCCGCTCGCCTACGCCCGCGGCCTTGCACATGCGGCGGTCAAGGCTGGCGTTTCAATCCACACGTCGAGCCCCGTCATCGGGACCGAGCGGAAAGGCAATCGCTGGACCATCAAGACCGCAAAGGGGGAGGTCACGGCCGACTGGATTATCGTGGCGACCGACGCATATAGCACCGGTCCCTGGGAAGCGGTGCGCAACGAGCAGGTGCACCTACCCTATTTCAATCTGGCCACCCGGCCGCTCAGCGACAATCTGCGCGGTTCGATTCTTGCAGGGCGCGAAGGCGTTTGGGATACGAAGGAAATCCTGTCGTCCTACCGCATGGATCAGGCCGGACGTCTTGTCTTCGGCAGCGTTGGTGCTCTGCGCAATACCGGGCTTGGGATCCACACGGCCTGGGCCAAACGGTCTTTGAAGAAGCTCTTTCCGCAGCTTGGGGACGTCGAGTTCGAGTGTGAGTGGTACGGCAAGATCGGGATGACCGCCAATGCGTTGCCGCGGTTCCACAGGTTCGCGCCGAATGTCGTGGGCTTCTCCGGCTATAATGGTCGCGGGATCGCGCCCGGCACGGTGTTCGGCCGCACGCTTGCCCAGCTTATCCTGGGGCAGACGACGGAAGCGGACCTGCCGCTGCCGCTTACCGCGCCGTCCGAACCGAGCTTCCGCGCCGTGAAGGAAATGTGGTACGAAGCCGGCGCCCAACTGGCCCATATCGCCGACGCCCGCTTTTGAGAAACGAGGTTGAACCCATGACCATTTCTGCACTTGATCTCGCCACCGAGACGAAAAGACTGCTCACAGAATTGGGCGTCGGTGCCCACCGCTATACGGGCGGCACGCTCCGTGTCACCTCTCCGGTCACTGGCAAGGAGATCGGGGCGCTGAAGGAGCACTCGGCTTCCGAGGCAAAGGCTGCGATTGAGGCCGCCCACAAGGCGTTCCTCGATTGGCGGGCCGTCCCTGCTCCGAAGCGCGGCGAACTCGTGCGCCTGCTCGGCGAAGAGCTTCGTGCTGCGAAGAACGCTCTCGGGCGGCTTGTCTCGATCGAGGTTGGCAAGATCACGTCCGAAGGGCTCGGCGAAGTCCAGGAAATGATCGACATCTGCGACTTTGCCGTCGGCCTGTCACGCCAGCTTTATGGTCTAACCATTGCCACCGAGCGCTCGGAACACCGAATGATGGAAAGCTGGCATCCGCTTGGTGTCGTCGGCATCATCTCGGCCTTCAATTTCCCGGTCGCCGTCTGGTCCTGGAACGCGGCGTTGGCGCTTGTCTGCGGCAACTCGACGGTCTGGAAGCCATCGGAGAAGACACCGCTGACGGCGCTTGCCGTTCAAGCGCTTTTTGAAAGGGCGCTGAAGCGGTTCATTGCCGAAGGCGGCGTCGCGCCTGCCAACCTCTCGACCTTGCTCATCGGCGGTCGCGATGTCGGGGAAGTCCTCGTCGACCATCCCAAGGTGCCACTCGTCTCCGCGACCGGCTCGACGGCCATGGGCCGCGCTGTCGGTCCTCGCCTGTCGCAGCGTTTCGCGCGGTCGATCCTAGAGCTCGGCGGCAACAATGCCGCGATCATCTGCCCAACCGCCGACCTTGATCTGACGCTGCGTGGCATTGCCTTTTCAGCCATGGGTACGGCCGGCCAGCGCTGCACGACATTGCGCCGCCTGTTCGTTCACGAGAGCGTCTATGACAAGCTCGTTCCGCGCCTGCAGAAGGCCTATGGCTCGGTGTCGATCGGTAATCCGCTGGAGGCCGGTACGCTCGTCGGGCCGCTGATCGACAAGCAGGCGTTCGGCAATATGCAGTCCGCATTGGAACAGGCGAAGGCGGCTGGCGGCAAGGTCACCGGGGGTGAGCGCGTCGAAAACGGTGCGGGAGACGCCTTCTATGTCCGTCCGGCGCTCGTTGAAATGCCCTCACAGACTGGCCCTGTCGAGCATGAGACGTTTGCGCCAATCCTCTACGTCATGAAGTACACGGATTTCGATCAGGTATTGGAACTGCACAACGCCGTGCCGCAGGGGCTTTCTTCTTCGATCTTCACGAATGACATGCGCGAAGCCGAGACCTTCGTTTCGGCTCGTGGTTCGGATTGCGGAATTGCCAATATCAACCTCGGTCCGTCCGGAGCCGAAATCGGTGGTGCGTTCGGCGGCGAGAAGGAAACCGGCGGTGGCCGCGAATCCGGCTCCGACGCCTGGAAAGCCTACATGCGCAGGGCGACGAACACGGTCAACTACGGCAAGACATTGCCGCTCGCACAGGGCGTGAAGTTTGACGTTGAATGACTGCTGCTGCATTGCAGCTGGAAGGGCGATGACATAACACGTCATCACCCTTTTTCCTTTTTGCAGGTCGCCATGCATTTGACTTTGGCTGCGGCGGAAACGCTGGTTATCGATGCCCTGACGCGCAATCGCGTGGACGAGGCAAATGCGCGCTCGGTCGCTAGGGCGCTTGTTGCTGCCGAAGCGGCTGGACAGGGAGGTCATGGCCTGCGCCGCGTCGAGGCTTACGCAAAGCAGGCGAGGGCAGGCAAGGTCGATGGATTTGCCAAGCCGCAGCTCGAACGACTGTTTCCTGCGGTTGTGCGGATCGATGCCTGCCACGGCTATGCCTATCCTGCGTTTGATCTCGCCGCCTCGGTTCTTCCGGAGATTGTCAGGGAGCAGGGCATTGCCTTGGCGGCAGTTCACCGTTCGCACCACGCCGGCGTTCTTGCGCTGACCGTCGAGCGGTTTGCGGAAATGGGGTTTGTCGCTCTGATGGTTGCCAACGCCACCGCCTCCATGGCCGCCTGGGGCGGGCGGAAACCCGTCTTTGGAACGAATCCCATCGCGTTTGCCGCGCCGATCCCGAAGACTGACCCTCTCGTCATTGATCTCGCGCTCTCGCGCGTCGCCCGTGGCAAAGTGATGGCCGCACGCCAGAAAGGCGTTGATATCCCTGCTGATTGGGCCTTTGACCGGGACGGTCAGCCGACGACGGATGCCCTTGCCGCACTCGAGGGGACGATGGCCCCATCTGGAGAGGCCAAAGGTGCGGCCTTAGCAATGATGGTCGAATTCCTTGCCGGCGCCCTGACCGGGGCCAATTTCTCCTTCGAGTCCTCCTCGCTTTTTGACGACAAGGGTTCAGCGCCCGGTCTTGGGCAGATGCTTGTTGTCATCAACCCGGCCGCTAGCGGTGGAAATGGCGTGGCGGAAAGGTTGGTCAGGTTGGCGGACCAGATTTCGTCCGACCCCGGCGTGCGGCTCCCCGGGCGTCGCGGCCAAACGGCTCGTAGACAGGCGCTGGAAAGCGGCCTCGAGGTCGAGGATGAAGTTGTTGCCACCATCTATTCGCTCTAGCTAGAACGATTCTAAAGTTGACGAACGATTTCAAGTATTTGTGATCCCCGAAGCATCTCTAAAACTTGAAATGCCAGATCAACAAAAATATACGGGCTCCCATCACCTCGGGGATCTCGGGTGCAACACCATGGAGGGCTTCATGAAAACTTCCCTTAATCGCGTTTCCGGCGCGCTGGCGCTTGCTGCGTCGCTTGTTGCCGCAACTTCGCTCGCCACCGGCGCCGCTGTGGCGCAGGAATCCGAAGGCATTGTCGTCTACAACGCTCAACATGAGAGCCTCGGGCGCGAGTGGATCGATGCATTCACCAAGGCAACCGGCATCAAGGTAACGATGCGCCAGGGCGGGGACATGCAGCTCGCCAACCAGATCGTTCAGGAAGGCGATGCGTCGCCGGCCGACGTTTTCCTGACCGAGAACTCTCCGGCCATGACGCTGGTCGATGCCGCCGGCCTCTTTGCGCCGGTCGATAAGGAAACGCTAGACCAAGTTCCGGAGCAATATCGTCCGTCTGACGGCATGTGGACCGGCATTGCCGCCCGTTCGACCGTTTTTGTCTATGACAAGACGAAGTTGACTGAAGACAAGCTGCCGAAGTCGCTGCTCGACCTTGCGGATCCGGCCTGGAAGGGTCGTTGGGGCGCTTCGCCGGCCGGCGCTGACTTCCAGGCGATCGTCAGCGCTTTGCTCGAACTCAAGGGCGAGGAAGCAACGGCGGCGTGGCTCAAGGCGCTCAAGGAAAATTCCACTCCGTATAAGGGCAACAGCGTCGCCATGAAGGCGGTCAATGCCGGCGAAGTCGAGGGTGCGGTGATCTATCACTATTACTGGTTCGGCGATCAGGCGAAGACCGGTGAAAACAGCAAGAACGTTGCGCTGCACTACTTCAAGAACCAGGATCCGGGTGCATTCGTCAGCGTTTCCGGCGGTGGCGCTCTGAAGTCGAGCCAGCATGCCAAGGAAGCTCAGGCCTTCCTGAAGTTCGTGACCGGCAAGCCCGGCCAAGACATCTTGAAGAGCGGTACGTCCTACGAATATGCCATCGGTAAGGATGCCGCTTCGAACGACAAGCTCGTTCCGCTGGCTGATCTCGATGCACCGAAGGTTGATGCGGCCAAGCTGAACAGCAAGAAGGTGACGGAACTGATGACGGCCGCGGGCATCATCTAGTCCTTTCGCAGGCCCCTGCGGGTCAAAACTGTTGCTTTTGGCTCAAGAAAAACGTAGGGCATGACGAAATCGGCAACCGCCTTTCATAGGCGGTTGCCTTCCTTTTTCAGCGTATGAAGGCGGCGGCCTTGCTGCAGGACAACAGATTGCTTGTTCCCGGCCATGAAAGGCCGATGGCGCGGCCGGTGGCGGGAATAGATCGGCTGCGGGCGCATCTGCCCCACGCTGCCGTCATCCTCTTTGCCTCCGTCGTGGCGCTGTTCAGCCTGGTGCCGCTTGGCTTCATCGGCTGGATAACCTTTGATGTCGGCTGGCAGACCGTCAAGGAATTGGTGTTCCGCGCGCGCGTCGGCGAATTGCTCGTCAACACGGTGCTGTTGGAAGCCTTTACCATTCCGCTGTCGATCGCTCTTGCCGTGACGCTTGCCTGGCTGGTCGAACGGACGGACATACCCTTCGCCCGGCTGTGGTCGTGGCTGGCGGTTGCGCCGCTCGCGGTGCCGGCCTTCGTCCATAGTTACGCCTGGATCAGCCTCGTTCCGGGCATGCGCGGCCTGCAGAGCGGCGTCTTTGTTTCCGTGCTCGCCTATTTTCCGTTTCTCTACCTCCCGGTCGCTGCCGCCTTGCGTCGGCTTGATCCCGCCATCGAGGATGCTGCCGCCTCCCTCGGCCTTGGGCCTTGGCGTCTGTTCTTCCGTACGATCCTGCCGCAGCTGCGCTTCGCCATCTGCGGCGGCTCGCTGCTGATCGCGTTGCACCTGCTGTCGGAATACGGTCTCTACGTGATGATCCGTTTCGACACCTTCGCTACCGCCATCGTCGACCAGTTCCAATCCGCCTATAACAGCCCCGCGGCCAACATGCTGGGCGGTGTCCTTGTCTGCTGCTGCCTGTTTCTGCTGGGTCTCGAAATCCTGTTGCGCGGCAATGAGCGATATGCCCGGGTCGGATCCGGCTCGGCGCGGCCTGCGGATCGCCGGCGGCTCGGCTGGTTCGTGGTGCCGGCGATCGTGCTTCAGGTGGGGCTGGCGGCTCTGGCGCTCGGCGTTCCTCTCGTAACGCTGGTGCGGTGGCTCTATTTCGGCGGGCTCGAGGTCTGGCGTGTCGACACGGTCGGCAATGCTTTCGCGCAAACCATCGTTCTTGCTATCGCCGGCGGCGCGCTTGCGACGATTGCTGCCGCACCGATGGCCTGGCTCTCCGTGCGCGCACCGGGGCGTCTCCAGCGCCTGCTCGAGGCCTGCCACTACTATGTCGGCTCGTTGCCGGGTGTGGTCGTGGCGCTCGCGCTGGTGACGATTACGGTCCGTCTCGTTCTGCCTCTCTATCAGACCTTCGCGACCCTTATTGTTGCTTACATACTGCTGTTTCTGCCGCGTGCCATGGTGGGCCTCCGGGCCAGTATCGCCCAGGCACCCGTGGAGCTGGAGCGTGCCGCGATGGGCCTTGGCCGCACGCCCGCCCAAGCAGTGAGGCAGATCACCATGCGGTTGGCTGCGCCGGGTGCGGCGGCCAGCGTTGCGCTTGTTGGTCTCGGGATTACCAACGAGCTCACCGCGACATTGATGCTGGCGCCGAATGGGGTGGAGACGCTTGCCACGAGGTTCTGGTCGCTGACCAGCGAGATCGATTACGTGGCGGCGGCGCCATACGCATTCATGATGGTCGTGTTATCGCTGCCGCTCACGCTTCTTCTTTATGCCCAATCGAAACGGACTGCCGGACAATGACGCTGCTTACGATCGATCGCATCAGCAAGCGTTACGGGCATGTCCAGGCATTGCAGAATATTTCACTCGATGTTGCCGCCGGAAGCCGCACTGCCGTCGTCGGGCCTTCAGGGTCGGGCAAGACGACGCTGCTGCGCATCATCGCCGGTTTCGAGCAACCCGACGGCGGTCGCGTGACGCTCGACCATGAGCTTCTGGCTGACGGTCCTGTAGCGGTGCCCGCACACAAACGAGGCATCGGTATCGTGTCGCAGGACGGCGCGCTGTTTCCCCATCTGAGTGTCGCCGACAATATCGGCTTCGGCTTCGAGCGCGGTGCGCCCGATCGCGAACGACGCATTATCGAGCTGCTTGATATGGTCGAGCTTGACCGCAACATGCTCACCCGTCGGCCGCACCAGCTTTCCGGTGGCCAACAGCAGCGTGTGGCCCTTGCCCGCGCACTTGGCCGCAAGCCGCGCTTGATGTTGCTCGACGAACCGTTTTCGGCACTCGATACAGGACTGCGCGAGAATATGCGGAAGGCCGTGGCGCGCGTTCTTCAGTCCGCAGGTATCACGACGATCCTCGTTACTCATGATCAGGCGGAAGCACTCTCCTTTGCCGATCAGGTTGCCGTCCTGCGGGAAGGCAGATTGATCCAGGCCGGGTCGCCGCAATCGGTTTACCTGCAGCCCCTCGATCGGGAGACAGCCCTGTTCCTCGGCGACGCCGTGATGCTTCCGGCGATCGTTCGCAACGGCTTTGCTGACTGCGCGCTCGGCCGCGTGGCGGTCGACGGGGACCGCCAGGGCAAGGTCGAGATCATGCTACGGCCCGAACAGATCAGGGTCGTTGCTGATGAAAGCGAGCAGACTTATCGCGGACGTGTCGTCGAAGTGGAATTCGGTGGAGCGACCTGCACTGTCGCCGTGTCGCTTGAGGGAGTGGCCCTGCCGCCGATCATGATCAAGACATCGAGCGTGGCGCTTCCGGAGCGCGGAGATCGTGTTCGTCTCGATATCGCCGGCAAGGCGCACGTTCTCGGAAGCCGCTGATCAGGCGATCTTCAGTTCAGAGCCTTCGTCTTCCGACAGCCAGCCACCGCTAAAGCCCGCCAGTTCAAGACCGCGCCGGATGACGGGTGACCGTCGCATCAGGCCCCAGATGAAGTCGGACCGATCGTTTTCGATCGTCATCACAAGAAGTCCCTGATCGATGCCGACGCAGCGATCGTCCACCCAGCCTTCCGGTCGCTTGGTCTTCACGGTCGGATTGAACCCGCCGGGGAAACGATCCTCGTAGAGCAGGTTCGGATACGTGGACATCAGGGCGCGAAGGCCATCGAGCGACGCCTGGCGGTCATACGGTAGCGACGCGAGCGCGGCCCAGGGTGCGATGGTGCCGTCATCTGGTCCGAGCGGTGCGCCGCGCGCAGCATAGCCGAGCACGCGCGGATGGCGACCGCCACGCATGTTGCGCGTCGGAGGCGGGCCATCCGAGGCGGATAGACCCCAGACGTCCTTGTTGTAGCCGACGAAGTGGCCGGGATTGCGCTCCGCGTAATCACGCTGCACGGCAATCGATACCTGGGTGTTGCGGAAATAATCCCAGTTGCGATCGGCCATCGCCTTGTCCTGGATTCCGCGGAAATCAATCCAGGCATGCGAGAAAAAGTGAATGAAGAGCGGGCCGGCATAGACATAAGGTTGGTCGCCGAACAGCATCCAGGAGTAGCTTGCGGTAAAAGCATCGTAGCTCGACGTCGGGATCGGATGCGTCGGGGAAGCCAGCGCCAGCGTATAAAGCAGGATCGCTTCGTCGTAGCCCTGCCAGCGCCAGCGCAGGAAGCCACTGCCCGGCTTCCAGCCCATGCAAATGGTCTGGCCTTTGTTCAGCGCCCAGTGCCAGTCGATTCTCTCGTAAACCAAGTTCGCGAGCCTGCGGATCTCCGTCTCGGCTTCGGTATTGCGATCAAAATAGGCCGCGGCCGTCAACATGCCTGCAACCAGAAGCGTGGTGTCGATGGTTGACAGCTCGCTGTTCCAGGCCCGATGGCCGGTGTCCATATGCAGAAAGTGATAGAAGAAGCCGCGATAGCCGATCGCATGCCGCTCACGACCTTGGTGACCGTTGGCAAAGAAGCAAAGCGTCTTCAGCGTGTACTCGATCGCGTCGGAGCGCTGCATCCAGCCACGCTCGACAGCGACGGGATAGGACGACAGGGAAAAGCCGACCGCGGCGATGCTGCAGGGAACACCCGCGATGGACGTGTCCGCGACCAGCCCGTTGTCGGGATTGTAGTGCTTCGGGAAATAATTGAATGCGCCTTGCTGAAGCCTGTCGATCAGCGCGACATCCGTTTCCTCGGTCCGTTGTAACATACGTGCCAAGCCCAACTTGTTATTCAGCCCCGACACCAACATGGCGAAGCGTCGTGTGCAATTCAATGATTTTTGGAGGGACAAAAGCACGCGGGGCCGCCATCTCGGCCGCCGCGTGCGGTTATGCGCCGGTAAACACTGTCCGCCGGGACGCCGTGGCGTGAAGCCATTGCCTCGTTCGCGCCTCCGGATCAGCGCTCAGCGTAATGTCAGTAACGACAGCAGCGCTATCTGCTCCATGGGCGAAGACGGTCTCGATGCGATCGGCGTTCAACCCGCCGATGGCAACGAGTGGCAGGGCGCCCACTCGCGCCTTCCATATGCGGAGGCGTTCCGGTCCTTGCGGCGACCATTTCATCTGCTTGAGAATGGTCGGATAGATCGGGCCGAGCGCGATATAATCCGGCTTTGCCGCCATCGCTGTATCGAGTTCAGCATCGTCGTGGGTTGACAGCCCGAGCTTCAAGCCGGCGGCACGAATGGTGCCGAGATCGGCCGCTTCCAGATCCTCCTGACCGAGGTGGACGAAATCGCATCCTTCCTCAACGGCAAGCTGCCAGTAGTCGTTGATGATCAGCTGACAGCCATGCACAGCGCAAATTGTCTTTGCTGTTCGGATTTCGGCGCGCAGCTCGACCGCTGTTTTATTTTTGATCCGTAACTGCACAAGCTTGACGCCGAGCGGCACCAGCCGCGCAATCCACTCGGCACTATCGACGATGAGATAAAAGGGATCGAGCTTCATGCGAATACGGCCTTTCCGATGATCGGTGTCGACGGAACCGCGACATCGCGCGGCTCCAGCATGCCGGCACCGAAGGCCTCGTGGCCCGATTCGATCGCCTTGGCGAATGCACTGGCCATGGCAACCGGGTGGCCGGCGCCGGCAACGGCGGTGTTCAAGAGGACGGCGTCGAAGCCGAGCTCCATGACGGTTGCCGCGTGCGATGGCCGACCGATGCCGGCGTCAATGATGAGCGGAACGTCCGGGAAATGTGCGCGCATGGAGCGCAGCGCCGTGAGGTTCAGCGGCCCCGCGGCACTGCCGATTGGGGCACACCAGGGCATCAATACGCGGCAACCCGCTTCGAGCAGCTTCTCCGCCACCACGAGGTCGTCGGTCGTGTAAGGAAAGATCTGAAAGCCGTCGGCTGAAAGAATGCGTGCGGCCTCCACCAGGCCGAAAACATCGGGCTGAAGCGTATCGTGATTGCCGATCACTTCCAGCTTGATCCAATTGGTGCCGAACAGTTCGCGTGCCATCTTAGCCGTCAGCACGGCCTCGGAGACCCCATGGCAGCCGGCTGTGTTCGGCAGAATCCGAACGCCGAGCGCCCTGATCATCTCGAAGAAGGTACCGCCATTTCGCCCACCGGCTGTCTCGCGGCGCAGGGAGATAGTGACGATCTCCGTTTTCGATCGCTTCACGGCCTCCGCGAGGATCGCCGGTGAGGGATATCGTGCGGTACCGAGAAGCAGGCGAGAGGAGACTTCGGTGTCGTAAAGCTTAAGCATGGTCAGCCCCCCTGCATCGGCGACAGGATTTCGATCCGATCGTTGTCGTTGAGTGCGTGGTCGGCACGATCCTCGCGGTGGACGATTTCGCCGTTGACGGCAGTCGCCAGCCAGTCGCCTTCGTATTCCATCAGCGTCAGCAGTTCGGACAGCGTTGGTGCAATGAGGTCGTGATGCTCGCCGTTGACGATCAGTTTCATCGGCTTTTTCCTCCTGGTTCAGTTCTGGAGAAGACAAGGTCCGCAGCGTCCTGGGCCATTGCGGGCGCCAGCAGGAAGCCATGGCGATAGAGGCCGTTGAGCACGACCGCATCATGCTCGAGGACCACGCGGGGAAAATTGTCGGCAAATGCCGGGCGGATGCCGACGCCGGTTTCGACGACGGCAGCGTCCGCGAAGGCGGGATGCACTGCATAGGCGGCGTTCAGCAGCTCCATCATCGAACGCGCCGAGATCGGACCGCCGAACTCCGTCTCGATCATGGTGGCGCCCACCATGAAGAGGCCATCTCCACGCGGAACGACATAAACGGGGAAGCGGGGATGCAGCAGGCGAACGGGTCTGGCGAGGGTAACTTCGCGGGTTTCCAGATAGAGCATTTCGCCGCGAACGCCGCGAAGTCCGCTCGTTTGCCCGATTCGTGCTGCGCCCGTGCAGTCCACGATGTCGTCGTAGTCGGTATGTTCGGTGACTTGCTCGATGAATGCGACACGCCGGGCGAGGAGCTTTTCTCGCAGCAGACCCAACACGCGCCTTGGATCGAGATGTCCTTCCAACGCGAAGAACAGGGCCCGCCTGAAGCGCCCGGCAAAAGCCGGCTCCAACGCGGCGATTTGCTCTTCGCCCAACCATTCATGGCCGCTGGTGCGACCGGCAAACCGATCGAGTTCGCTTTGGTCGCGCGCGGGAGCAACGACCAGCGTTCCGTTTCGGTGTACCTCGCCCGACAGCATCGTGTCCCACCGGTCGATGGCATCGCGGCCGCGCAGCAAGACGGCTTCGTCCCCGCTTTCACGCTCACACCAGGGCGCGAGCATGCCGCCCGCGAGCCAGGAGGCTGCTTGGCTAGAGCTTGGATCCGCAACGGTGACGTCGACACCACGAAGACTGAGTTCGTGCGCGACCGCGAGGCCGGCAACGCCGGCCCCTTTGACTAGGACATGCATCTCAGTCACGCGACCCTTGGGTGGCGTCGATCGGCATATAGAGATCGCCGCCCTCGCGGTATTTCGCCGCCATGGCGTCGAGCCCTTCCTTCTGCGCCTCGGCGCGGATGTCGTGCGAGATCCGCATCGAGCAGAACTTCGGGCCGCACATGGAGCAGAAGTGCGCCACCTTGTGCGCTTCCTTCGGCAGTGTCTCGTCGTGGAAGCTGCGGGCTGTCTCGGGATCCAGCGACAGGTTGAACTGATCCTCCCAGCGGAATTCGAAGCGGGCGCGCGACAGTGCGTCGTCGCGCAATTGAGCTGCCGGGTGTCCCTTGGCGAGATCGGCGGCATGAGCGGCGATCTTGTAGGTGATGACACCGGTTTTGACGTCGTTGCGGTCGGGGAGACCCAGGTGCTCCTTCGGGGTGACGTAGCAGAGCATCGCCGTCCCGAACCAGCCGATCATAGCAGCACCGATGCCGGAGGTGATGTGATCGTAGCCCGGTGCGATGTCGGTGGTCAGCGGCCCCAGCGTATAAAACGGTGCTTCGCCGCAAACGGCGAGCTGCTTATCCATGTTTTCCTTGATCTTGTGCATCGGCACGTGGCCGGGGCCTTCGATCATCACCTGGCAGTCCTTAGCCCAGGCGATCTTCGTCAGTTCGCCGAGGGTTTCCAGTTCGGCGAATTGCGCGGCGTCGTTGGCATCGGCAATTGAACCCGGACGCAGGCCGTCGCCGAGCGAGAACGAGACGTCATAGGCGCGGCAGATGTCGCAGATTTCCTCGAAGTGCTCATAGAGGAAGCTCTCGCGGTGGTGATGAAGACACCACTTGGCCATGATCGAGCCGCCACGCGAGACGATGCCGGTGACGCGGTTGACGGTCAGCGGGATGTAGTGAAGCCGCACCCCGGCATGGATCGTGAAGTAGTCGACGCCCTGCTCCGCCTGTTCGATGAGGGTGTCTCGATAGACTTCCCAGGTCAGGTTCTCGGCAATGCCCTCGACCTTCTCCAGTGCCTGATAGAGGGGAACGGTGCCGATCGGCAGTGGAGAGTTGCGAATGATCCATTCGCGAATGTTGTGGATGTTGCGGCCGGTGGAAAGATCCATGACGGTATCGGCGCCCCAGCGTGCCGCCCAGACCATCTTCTCGACCTCTTCGGCCATGGAAGAGGTGACGGCGGAGTTGCCGATATTGGCGTTGATCTTCACCAGAAAGTTCCGGCCGATGATCATCGGTTCGGATTCGGGGTGATTGATGTTGGCGGGAATGATCGCACGACCGGCAGCCACTTCCTGCCGGATGAATTCCGGGGTGACGTAATCCGGAATCCGAGCGCCGAAGCTCTCGCCATCGCGCGTGATGGCTTCCGCCTGTGCCTTGCGGCCGAGATTTTCGCGGATCGCGATGAACTCCATCTCGGGCGTGATGATGCCGGCGCGGGCATAGGCGAGCTGGGTGACGGCCTTGCCGTCCTTTGCGCGGAGCGGCTGGCGCTTGGCAGGAAATTCCGGCGTCAGCCGTTCGCCACTGGCAAAGCCGTTATCCTCAGGGCGCACCTGGCGGCCCTGATAGGCTTCGACATCGCCGCGAGCGAGGACCCAATTGCGACGCGGTTCCGGAAGCCCTTGCTCGATGCTGATGTCAGCACCTTCGACCGTATAGATGCCTGAGGAATCATAGACCGTGACCGGCGGTTCCCCTGATGTCGGGTGGACGCTGATTTCGCGCATCGGCACGCGGATGTCGGCGTGAATTTCCCCCGGAATGTAGATTTTCCGAGAGGCCGGCAATGGGCCTGTCGTAACGGCCGGGGTGATGTTCTTTGCGGCAATATTCATGGTTGAGGCTCCAAGTTTTAGGTTTGGAGACCCAGTCCTCAGCCGGAATGATGAAAAGACGCCGACACGGATTCCACGCGAGAATCCAATGCCTTCGAGCGCTTGCACCGTCCCTACGCCAGTATGAACTGGATCAGGTTCAACGGGTCACTGCGCACGATAGCAGTATCTCAGCCCCCTGCCGGGACCCCCCTGGTGAATGTGAAAAGGTTAGAGCCAGAGCAGCCGAGCTGTCAAGCCGACTGCCGCAGCCTACATCGAAAGGTCCAGCGCACGGCCTTCGAAGAGGCGGTTCTGCGACCCCTCGAGATGCGCCTTCATCAGCGCCCGCGCATCTTCCGCGCGGCCTTCGACGATAGCGAGGTAAATCTTGTTGTGCTCCTCATAGACTTGCTCAAGGCCTTGACGCGGACCAAGGAGCGATAGGCCGTGAAGGTGCATGCCGACCGCGATATGCGCCTTCAGGGCATCGATCGAGGCCGTGTAGTAGTGATTGTTGGCAGCTTCCGTGACCGCACGATGGAACGTGAAGTCGGCGTCGGTGCGATGAAGCTGGTGGCTGGTTGCCTCACGCAGATCGGCTAGCGCTGCGGCAATCTTCTGAATCGCCGCCTCGTCACGGCGCTTGGCGGCAAAGTAGGCGGCCGCGGGCTCGATCGTCAGGCGAAACTCATAGCAGCGCTGGATGTCGGCGATCGTCTTGACCGGCGAATAGGAAAGCTGCGCCGTTGGTGAGCCGTGGGCGCTGACAAAGGTACCGGCTCCTTGCCTGGCATAGACGATCCCCTGATCGCGCAACCGTGCCAACGCGTCGCGCACGATGGGGCGCGAGACACCAAGCATCGATGCAAGCTCGTGCTCACCAGGCAGGCGTGAATCTGGCGGATAGTTTCCCGAGCGAATACGCTCCTGCAATTGGTCGAAGACCCGATCGACCAGCTTGACGGCCTTGCCGCGCTCCGGCTTAGCCGCAGGCGCCGCTTGCGCATTCGCCGATACACCGTTTGCTTCGTCCACTTTCATTCTCCCCGCCGGCATTGTCTTATGCCGCCTGATTCTGTGCAATCAGTCTTACCAAACTATCAGAACTACCGAAGCCCCCGGACTTAACCGCGCATCGGAAACGCAGGCCATCTGACGTTACGACGTCAAACCAGGGAATACCCGCCTCGATTTCGCCCTGTGGCCTCAGGACTCGAATTCCGAGTGCGTGAAACACTGCCAACGCCGTATCGCCGCCGCCGACCACCAGCATTTCCGGGCGCATCATCTCTATGACCGATTTTACGCCTTTCGCGAAGCGGTCGGCAACTGCTGCAGCTTCGCCGGTGATTTCGCCCGTGCACCGCAAAAGTATTGGTAGGCCAAATCGTTCCTCGTACGTCAACGCTCCCATGGGCGCATCGATGGTTGACGTCAAAGCGCCGGAAACTTGCAACTTGGTCATCTGCTCTGTCGTGATCGGATCGCGGGAGCCGAAAGCGAAGACAGTCCGGCTCGATGCGGCAAAAGGTTTGCTTGCCCTGTTCGGTTGGCCGATCTTGCGGGCAAGTGCAGCTCCGATACCGCGGGCGCCGACGGCAAGGGTCGTCTTCCAGTCGTAAGCGCCAACCACCCGGTCGAGATCGCTGTGCGTTTCAGCATCGCGGACGATCACTTGGCCGTTATTTGCCTCGAAAAGTTCGACAATCGGTAGCGGCTTGTCGACACCACGACCGACGACGTGACCGTTGCGGGTCAAACGCTCTTGATCGGGAATGGCTGGTGCCACCACGATTGCCCCGTGACCGAAGACGGCAGTCAAAGCTTCGCTTTCTGCCGCAACATTCCCCTTAAGCCGGGAGTCGATCTTTTTCAGAACGATTTGAGGTGAGGCGGCAAGAAGGGCCTTCGCCGCAGCGCTGACCTTCCTTGCCGCTTCCTCCTCCGGGAGAGCTCTTGAAGCCGTGTTGACCACCACGACCTCGCAATCGGTCGCAAGCGTTTCCGATATGGCCCCGACGTCGATCGCGACAGCGACGGAAAGTCCGGCGTCGAAGAAGGGGGTTCCCGTGTCGAGCGCGCCGGTCAAATCGTCAGCGATGATCGCGACCTTTAGCATCATGCGGTCTGTCCTGCGTTGACAGCGTGGCAGGCGACAAGATGGCCAGGCTTGGCTTCCTTCCATTCCGGCACAACCTTGCTGCACACGTCCATGGCGATTGGGCACCGCGAATGGAAGCGACAGCCGCTCGGCGGATTGAGCGGGCTCGGCACGTCGCCTTGCAGGATCTGGCGCTTGCGCGTGCGTTCCAGTTCCGGATCGGTTTCGGGAACGGCGGAGAGCAGAGCCTTGGTGTAGGGGTGCAGCGGGTTTTCGAACAGCTCCTCGCGCGTCGCGAGCTCCGCCAGGCGGCCGAGATACATGACGCCGACACGGGTACTGATATGGCGCACGACGGCCAGGTCATGGGCGATGAACAGGTAGGTCAGGCCATACTTCTCTTGCAGATCGAGCAGCAGGTTGATGATCTGCGCTTGGATCGAGACGTCGAGCGCCGAGATTGCCTCGTCGCAGACGATGAACTTCGGCCGGCAGGCGAGCGCGCGGGCAATGACGACACGCTGGCGCTGGCCGCCGGAAAGCTCGTGCGGATAGCGCTGGGCGAAACGCGTGGGCAGGCCGACGTCGGTCAGGAGTGAGGCGACCCTGTCCTTCAGCTCCGCCTTGGTGCAGAGCTTGTGGAAGAGGATCGGTTCACCGATCGCCTCACCGATCGTCATACGCGGGTTGAGCGTGGAATAGGGATCCTGAAAGACAATCTGCAGGTCGCGGCGGAACGGCCGCATCTGTTTCTCATCCAGCGTCGCCAGATCCTGCCCCTTGTAGACGACCTTGCCGCTGGTCGCCTTGTAAAGGTTGAGGATGGTAAAGCCGGTCGTCGACTTGCCGCAGCCGGATTCGCCGACGAGGCTCAGCGTCTCGCCTTCCATGATGTCGAGATTGACGTTGTCGAGCGCATAGACGGTCGCAGCACGCTCGCCGAAGGCGCCGAGCTTGACGTGGAAATGCTTGACGAGGTTTTCGACCTTGAGCAGCGGTTGGGCACCCATCACGCGGCCTCCTGCATTTTCTGGACGACGAAGCAGGCGGCCCGGTGATTGCCGGCGCCCGCCAGCGGCTCGAGCTTCGGTACTCGCTCGTGGCAAATCGCTTCCGCCAGCGGACAGCGCGGCGCAAACGGACAGCCCTTCGGGCGACGACCCGGCTCCGGCGGCGTGCCGCCGATCGAGGAGAGCCGGCTTGCCGGCGCATCCGACAGCTTCGGAATCGAGGCTAGCAGACCACGCGTGTAGGGGTGGCTCGGTCGGGCGTAGAGTTCATCGACCGGCGCGTCTTCCACCACTGTTCCGGCATAAAGCACGGCAACGCGATCGACGAGGCCGGCAATCAAAGCCAGATCGTGGGTGATCCAGACGACCGACATGCCGAGTTTGGCGCGCAGGTCCTTCACCAGATCGACGATCTGCGCCTGGATGGTGACGTCGAGCGCGGTCGTCGGTTCGTCGGCAATCAGCAGTTTCGGATTGCAGGCAAGGCCGATGGCGATCATCACGCGCTGGCGCATGCCGCCGGAGAGTTCGTGCGGATAGGCCCGCAGCCGCTCTTCGGGGCCGGGAATGCCGACGAGGCGCAGCAGTTCGACGGCGCGGACGCGAGCCTCTGCCTTCCTCATCCCGCGGTGATAGATCAACGGCTCGCAGATCTGGTCGCCGATGTGCATGACCGGGTTGAGCGAGGTCATCGGATCCTGGAAGACGAAGCCGATATCGCCGCCGCGCACCTTGCGCAGTTCCTTGTTTGACATCTTCTGCAAGTCATTGCCGTCGAAGCTCGCAGAACCCTTGGTCACCTTGATCTTGTTCGGCAGCAGCCGCATCAGGCTCAGCATGGTCAGGCTCTTGCCGCAGCCGGATTCGCCGACGACGCCGAGGGTTTCACCTCTGTTGACGTGAAGGTCGATGCCATCGACCACGACCGCCGGGCCATTTCTTCCATCGATCTCGACCGTCAGGCCGCGAACATCCAGCAGTTTTTCATTGGATCGGGTGGTGCTCATCACTTAGCTCCCCGCGGATTGAGTGCGTCGTTGAGGCCATCGCCGAGGAAGCTGAAGGCGACAGAGGCAAGGCCGAGAACGGCTGCCGGTGCGGCCAGAAGATGCGGATAATGCTGCCAGACACGCAAGCCGTCGGAGATCATGTTACCCCAGCTTGGGGTCGGTGGATTGACGCCTACGCCGAGGAAGCTGAAGGCGCTTTCCAGGACCATAGCGGTGCCGAGACCGGCGCTGACGGAAACGATCAACGGACCGAGCGCATTCGGAACGACATAGCGCTTCATGATGATCCAGTTCGAAAGGCCGAGCGCCTGGGCTGCGGTGATATAAGGCCGGCTGCGGATCGACAGTACCTGGGCGCGAACGAGGCGCGCATAGGGCGGCCAGGAGATCAGCGCCATCGAGCCGAAGACCAGCATGAAATCGACCCAGATGGTCTGGCGATAGAAGGGATTGAGCGTCACCAGATACTGCGCCTCCATCCACTTTGTGATCGGTGATTTCAATGATGCATTGATGACGACGACGAGGAGCAGGTTCGGCACGGACATGGTCATGTCGGTGAGCCACATGATGACGCGGTCGAACGGATTGCCGAAGAAGCCGGCGATGGCGCCGAGGATCGTGCCGACGAGAACCGCGATGACGGTGACGATGACCGCGACCAGGAAGGCCGTACGGGTGCCGAAGACGACGCGGCTGAACACATCACGGCCGAGATCGTCGGTGCCGAAGAGATGCTGCAGCGACGGAACGGCATTTCGGGACTGGAGATCCTGGCTCAGATAGTCGTAGGGCGTGAGGTAGGGGCCGAAGATCGCGGTAAAGGCGAGGATCGCGACGACGGCCAGGCCGAAGACGGCGAGCTTATTGCGCTTCAGGCGATACCAGGCGTCACGCCAGAGGCTGACAGGTGCTTCTTCCTGGGTTGCGGCGGGAGAGAGAGGGACGGCGGACATGGTCAGCGGCTCCTTCTTGCATCGTTGGCACGCGGATCAAGCAGCGGATAGAGAACGTCGACGAGAAGGTTCGATATCATCACCAGGAAAGATCCGATGAGCGTGATCGCCAGAATGACGGGGTAGTCCGAATTGGTCAGCGCCTGCACGGTCAGGCGACCGAGGCCGGGCAGACCGAAGACCAGCTCTACGAAGATTGCGCCGTTGACGATCGTGATCATGATCAGGCCGAGTTGTGTCACGACGGGCGTCAGCACCGGACGCAGGATATGGCGCAGCGCCACGACGATTTCGGGCACGCCCTTAGCGCGGGCGGTGCGGACGAAATCCTCAGACAGCACCTCGATGACGGCGGCGCGCGTCTGGCGCACGATCAGCGCGATCGGCTGGAAGGAAAGCACGACGAGCGGCAGCAGGATGCGCATGTCGAAGATGCCGCCCCATCCATAGGGCACGCTGGCGCCCGGCAGGAGAACGATGAGACCGACCATGAGCAGCGGACCGGCAACGTAGGCCGGGATCGCCCACAAGAACAGAGCCGAGCCGAGGATTGCATAGTCGAGCCGGCTGTTCTGGTTCATCGCAGCGATCATGCCAAGCGGAATGGCAACGATCGTCGTCAGGATGATGGAACAGAGTGCCAGCTTGAAGGAGACAGGGGCCGCAGCCGAAACCATGGCCCAGACTGAGCGGCCCGAGATTAATGAATTGCCGAACTGGCCATGCAACAGGTTCCAGACGTAGAGGCCGAACTGCTCGATGAAGGGCCTGTTCAGACCAGCACTTTCGCGGATGGCTTCGATGCGCTGCGGATTATAGGCGACATCGCCGGGCGCGCGCAGAAAGATCAACTTAATCGGATCGCCGGCGCCGTAGAAGGCCAGCGCGTAGACGGCCAGCATCACGATCAGAACGGACGGAATCCAGATGGCAAACCGGGTCAGCACGTAGCGTAACAAGGTTACCTCCCACCGGTTGGCAGACACGTTCCGCATCAACGCGGACATGCGATGTCTTCTTGAAACTTGCGCGAAGGCCTTGCGGTCTTCGCGCGGTTGCTAGTATGCCCGAGGGCTATCTATTTCAGAATTCGTGCCGGCTTAGCCGATCGAAATATCCCAGGGCGCCACGACCTGCCAGTCGAGGTTCTTGTCCATGCCCTTGACCTCCTTGGTGGCCCAGCGCGACATCGCCTGAGAGTACCACGGAATGAAGGCCCAATCCTCGCGGAATGCCTTCTGGGCATCCTGTGCGAGCTTGATGCGCTGCGGATCGTCAACGGCCTTCGTCGCAGCTTCGGCGAGCGCCGCATCAACCTTGTCGTTCTTGTATCCGCCAAGCTTGTTTTGTGCGTTCGACGAGGTCGAGGCGATGCAGCCGGCAAGGTAGGAAACGGCATCGGGAACGCGGGTGCCGACGTCATCACGGAAGATCTGGACCGCATTCTGGTCCGGACCGGCATAGGAGTCCTGCTGCGGCTTCATGTCGACGGCCGTTATGCCGAGGTTCTGGCGCCACTGCTCGGCAATGAACTGAGCTGCTGCCTGGATTGCCGGTGCGGAAATGCCGACGAAGAGAATCTTCGGCAGGCGCTCGGGACCACCGTAGGTCGATTCCGCAAGCAGCTTCTTGGCGGCTGCGGGATCGTAAGGATAGGGCTCGAAGCCGGAATTGTCGGCGCCGGGCACGGAATTCAGGATCTGATCGGCCTTCTTGTGTGGGCCATCCGGATAGGAAGCCTTGAAGAGACCGTCGCGATCGATCGCCATGATCAGAGCCTGACGAACCTTCGGATCATCCATCGGCGCGCGACTGATGTTGAACCAGAAGTGCTGGCTGGTCGGGATCAGCGGACCGGCGGAAAACTCAGGGCCGAGGTCCTGGATGATCGTCGAGGTGACCAATTCGGTGTGGGCATTGAATTCGCCCGACTTGATCAGCGACGTCGCGGTGACGTTGTCTTCGATCGAGGTGATTTCAATGCGCGAGAGTTTCGGCTTTGGGCCAAAGAAATTCTCGTTCGGCTCGAACACCAGCTTGCCGGCGTCGATGTCGATGCTGGTGAGCTTGAACGGGCCGGAATAAACGGCGCTATTGTCGGGCTTATACCAGTCGGCCACTTCCTCGCCGTCGCTGCCGCGCGACTGAGCGGCCTTGGCGATCGGAACGATGTGGTTGGCCAGGCGCATGAAAAAGATCGGGTCGGCTTCCGTCAGGGTGACGATAACCGTGCCTTCATCAGGGGTGGCGACGCCCGTCAATTCGTTGCCGGAACCGGCGCCGATTTCCTTATAGCCCTGAACCTTGCTCAGCACCTGGTCTGCACGCTGACTCTTGGTATTGGGCATGGAGGCGACTTCCCAGGATCCCTTGACGTCGGCCGAGGTGATCTTGCTGCCGTCGGAGAAGACAGCCTTGGGGTCGATCTTGAAGGTCCAGACCTTGTTATCGGGGGATTCCCAGCTGGTGAAGACGTAAGGCTTGATCTTGCCTTCGCTGTCGAAATACATCGGCGAGGCCCACCAGATCGAGTTCCAGCGGAACGGAACGCCGCCGCCGCGCAGTGGCGACCAATCTTGGTTGAAGGCCGGATTAGCAACCTTTAGAACCTGGCCATCATCGGCAAGTACGATGCGTGCATTCATGCCGAAGACTGTGAGGCCGACGCCGGCGGCGAGGCCAAGCTTCAGCGCTTCGCGACGCGACATCTGCGCTTTCTGCGCAATATTCCCTTCATTCCGATCAGTCATCGTGTCCTCCCATGACAAAATCAGTGACGGCACCACTTTCACTCTGTTTCCCGAAAGTGCGTCACGACATGGCGCAGACACTTGCGCGATAATGTAAATATGTCAACAAAAATTAATCATGATCGCCCGCTTTCGAAATATCTAAATATTTTCGTGAATGTTTTCAGTATATTAAAAATTCACCGGCGAAGCTTTCGGTATTGTCATATTGACAACAAAGCTTCGAGGGATGAAGAAAGTGCCATCTTGCGGGTCGGGTTTCCCGCCGCCGCCCTATTTCGTGGCGTTCATCCGAGGAGGACGATATGAGCAATCACAAGATTACAGGCGTGTTCAGCGCGGCCGCGACGCCGCTCACTGCGGATGGCAGCCCGGACCTTGGTCTCTTCACCGAGCACTGCCAGCGATTGCTGCAGGAGGGGTGCCACGGCGTCGCCCTGCTTGGCACGACGGGTGAGGCAAATTCCTTCTCATCCAGCGAGCGCCGGGGAATTCTGGAGGCGGCGCTCAAGGCGGGTGTGCCGGCCGACATGTTACTCCCAGGGACAGGTGTCGTCGCCATTCCGGAAACCGTCGAACTGACCAAGCACGCCCTTTCACTCGGTGTGACGAAGGTCGTGATGCTGCCACCCTTCTACTATAAGGGCGTATCCGACGATGGACTGTTTGCTGCCTACTCGCAGGTTCTGGAAAAGATCGCCGACGCCAGGCTGCAGGTCATTCTCTATCATATCCCGCAGGTCTCGGGTGTTCCGCTTTCTATTCCGTTGATCGGTAGGTTGATAGAAGCCTTCCCCGACACGGTGGTCGGAATTAAGGAATCTGCCGGAGATTTCAACAACATGCAGGCAATCATCGCGGCCTATCCGGGCTTCTCCGTCCTGGCCGGCGCCGATCCGCTGCTGTTACCGCTATTGAAGGCTGGAGGTGCGGGCTGCATCACGGCAACCTCCAATCTCGTCGCGGATTCGCTGCGCACCGTCTACGACAAGGTGCATGACGAGGCGCAAGCAGGCGAGGTCGAAGTAGCCCAAGCCCGCATCAATGCCTACAGAACACTCTCCAACTCCTATGTGCAGATCCCGACGATCAAGGCCATGGTGAGCCTCAAGACCGGCAATGCTGCGTGGCGGCGCACGCGCGCGCCACTTATGCCGATCGGCGACGCCGATTGTGCCGCGCTTTCCGAAGCCTACGCCAAGCTGCCGTAAGGAGCGCGATCATGAGCTTTACAGGTTTGCCACCCGAGGCCGTGCCGGCACTGATGACCGGAGAGATCGTTGCGAATTCGAGCGAGAAGGGACGCGCCGATGCATATCTTCCCTCTCCCTGCATTCAGAACCACGCCGCCAATCTCGCCTTTTTACCTGATGGGACGCTGACCTGCGTCTGGTTCGGCGGCACGATGGAGGGCATGGGCGACATCTCGATTTACATGTCGCGCCTCGCACCGGGAGCAACGCATTGGTCGCAACCGGAAAAGATGTCGGACGATTCGGCGAAATCCGAGCAAAACCCATTGATTTTCAATGCACCAGACGGAAACGTCTGGCTGCTTTATACCTCGCAAACATCGGGCAACCAGGATGGCTCTGTTGTCAAATGTCGGATCTCTGAGGATGGCGGCAAAACCTTCGGAGTGGTGCGTGTTCTCTGCGACATCCCGGGCACCTTCGTCCGCCAACCGGTCATCGTCAACAAAACCGGCTCCTGGCTTCTGCCGGTCTTTCGCTGCATCGGATTGCCGGGCGAACGCTGGACGGGCGACGTGGATACGGCAGGCGTGCTGATCTCGCGCGACCAGGGCAAGAGCTGGGCCATGGCCGAGGTCCCGGATAGCATTGGGGCGGTCCATATGAACATCGTGCCGATAGACGATGACAACCTTGTGGCCTTCTATCGCAATCGCTTCGCCGAATCGGTTTTGTATAGCCGCTCGAGTGACGGTGGTGAGCATTGGAGCGCGCCTCGGCCGATCGGTCTGCCGAACAACAACTCGTCGATTCAGGCGACAAAGCTAGAAAACGGCATGATCGCAATGGTTTACAACCATTCCAATGCCTTGACGTCGGATGCCCGGCGTCAATCGCTGTACGACGAGATCGAAGGCGATGAGGAGACCAAGGTCGCGCCAGCACCGACGGTCGAGCGCCGCAAGGCTGTCTGGGGCGTGCCTCGTGCACCACTCAGCCTCGCTTTCTCCCGCGACGGCGGCGCCAGCTTCCCCCGCCGCATCGACCTCGACACCGGAGATGGATATTGCCTCAGCAATAACTCGAAGGACTCCGTCAACCGCGAGTTTTCCTACCCTTCGATCGTCGAGGGGGCCGATGGCGCCGTGCACGTCGCCTATACCTATTACCGCCGAGCCATAAAATATGTCCGGCTTTCGGCTGACGCGATTGCGTGACGCCTTCACAGGTTGTCAGTTGTGAGCATTCATCGATCCGACGCGGCTTCGCAGAAGAGGCAGCCGCGTCGAATCGCGCTTCTGTTTTGACAACTTCATATCACTTGCCTAGCGATTCAGTGCCTGTCCGGACTCAACACCGCTAGATGGGGGTGTTTGCCATTTTATCATTTGTATCAGTGTAATAACCGGAATTTCGATTTTGCTTTGCGCACGCAACGACAAGGCGAATCGCAATTTCTTCCAGCTCCCGTGATCTCCTCGCTTGCCAAATGCGATGGCATTGTATAACAAATTTACATCTTTGTGACGCGGGGCGTCGCGGCATTTGCAGGGAGGAGTGATCCAGTGGTCAGCTTGGATTCGCCGATAACAATCGTCCGGCCGCATTTGATCGAGTTCGGCGTCGGCACGGCGGAGCGGCTCGGCAAGTGGGCAAGCGAGAAAGGCTATATCAGGGTTCTCGTCATTTCTGACGCCTTCAATGCGACGCGTGTCGATGCGCTGGCGCTCAAGGGTGAAGTCACGGTGTTTGCTGATGTGACACCCGAGCCGGATATCACCAATCTCGACAAAGTGCTGGCGGTGGCGAATGCGGCAGATGCTCAGCTCGTCGTCGGTTTCGGCGGCGGCAGCGCCATGGATCTTGCCAAGCTTGCCGCCGTGCTCGCCAGCTCGCCGCAGACGCTGCATGAGGTTGTCGGGCCGAACAAGGTCAGAGGGCCGCGACGCGTTGCGCTGGCGCAGGTGCCGACGACGTCGGGCACCGGCAGCGAGGCGGGCATCCGAGCCCTCGTCACTGATCCGAAGACAATGGCCAAGCTTGCTGTCGAGAGCATGCATATGTTGGCCGATATCGCTGTCGTCGACCCGGCGTTGACTTTCAGCGTGCCCGCACGCACGACCGCGGCGACGGGTGTCGATGCCATGGCGCATTGTGTTGAAGCCTTCACCAATCGCAAGGCGCATCCGATGATCGACCTCTACGCGATCGAGGGTACACGGTTGGTCGGAAAATATTTGGCCCGCGCCGTCAAGGACGGATCCGACGCAGAGGCGCGTGCAGGCCTGTCGCTAGCCTCGCTCTATGGCGGCTTCTGTCTTGGCCCGGTCAATACGGCCGGCGGTCACGCGCTCGCCTACCCGCTCGGTACGCGCTGGCATGTGGCGCATGGTGCGGCAAACGCCCTGATCTTTCCGCATGTTCTAGCGTTCAACACCCCGGCGGTTTCCGAGAAAACGCGTGCCATTATGGAGGCGCTTGGCCAAAAGACCTCCGACAGTGTCGAGTCCGTCTTTGACGCCGCTTTTTCCTTCTGCGCCGAACTCGGGATTGAAATGAAGCTCTCAGGCCTCGGCGTACCGGCAAGCGATCTGGACGCGATGGCCGACGATGCCTTTGCCATCCGTCGCCTGCTCGACAACAATCCGCGTGATCTTTCGCGCGCAGATATCCGCTCGATCTACGAAGCCGCCTTTTGAGGCTGGCTTCCATTCAAAGAGGACCGTGAGTGATGGACAGGAATGCGAAAGTCGCCGTAACGCTCGGCGATCCGGCCGGCATCGGCCCCGAGGTGATCGTCAAGGCGCTTGCCACGATGCCGGAGCAAGAGCGGCGGGATTTCGTCATCGTCGGCAACACGCAAGCACTCGAGCGTGCCAACCGTAGCGCAGCGGCAGGTCTTTCCTTTGCGCCGGCAGATGCATCGGGTGCGGGCAAGATTGCCGTCGAGGAGGTGGAGCTTGGCGCGCCGCTGCCTGAGATCGGCAAGGTCAGCCCGGTCGCGGGCGATGCTTCCGTGCGATACATCAGCCGCGCCGTCGATCTTGCGATGTCTGGCAATGCTGATGTCATCGTCACCGCGCCGATCAACAAGGAAGCGATGAACCTTGCCGGTCATCACTATGACGGTCACACCGGCCTTCTGGCGCACCTTACCGGTTCGAAAAGCTCGTTCATGCTGCTCGCTTCGGAGCGGCTGAACACCATCCACGTCTCTACACACATTTCGCTCAAGGGGGCGATCGAGCGCGCCAAGACCGAGCGCGTGCTGGCAACGATCGAGGCGGGTCACAATCATTTCATGCGTCTTGGCAAGAAGGCGCGTATCGCGGTTGCCGGTCTCAACCCGCACTGCGGCGAGAACGGTCTGTTCGGCACCGAGGATATCGAATTCCTGGCGCCCGCCGTCGAGCTGGCGCAGGCAAAGGGCATCGATGTCGTGGGGCCAATCTCGGCCGACACCGTGTTTGCCCGAGCCTACAATGGGGCCTTCGATCTGGTGATCGCGCAGTATCACGACCAGGGCCACATCCCGATCAAGCTCATCGCCTTCGATACGGCCGTCAACGTCTCGCTCGGCTTGCCGATCGACCGTGTGTCTGTCGACCACGGCACGGCTTTCGACATCGCCGGCACGGGCAAGGCCAACCATGTGAACATGCTCTCGGCCATTGCCTATGCGCGGCTGATGGCGCGCTCCCCACGCCGACAGGCGGCGTAACGCCCGGAAAGCGCTCTGGATCGTCGACGGCGCAGTGTTGCGCCGCCTGCCGCTTTGCTCTTTGGAGGAGATGAGCGATGGAAAAGACTGTTGTCGTTCTCGGCGGCGAACTGGCGCCGGAAGGTCGTGCGCTTCTGGAAGATGCCGGGGCAAATGTCATTGCCACGCCGCCCTATATCGACCGGCAAGCCGTCATCGCAATAATGAGGGCCCACAAGCCGGATGCAGTCATCGTGCGCCTGCTCGCCGATCTTCTCGGGCCGGAGGAAATGCAGGTGGGCGGCAGGCTCCGGCATATCGCCAAGCACGGTGTCGGAACAAACGACATCGACGTGGACGCGGCTACAGCGCTCGGCATTCCGGTTTCTATGACGACAGGCAGCAATGGGCACTCGGTCGCCGAGCACGCGCTCGCGCTGATCATGGCGCTGGTCAAGGATCTGCCGCGTCAGGACGCGTTGATCCGCGACGGCATCTGGGACAAGAACCAGTACAAAGGGCGCGAGTTGCGCGGCCGGCGGCTCGGTCTTGTCGGTTTCGGTTTTATCGGCCAGACGGTTGCCAGGATAGCTGGCGTCATCGGCATGATCGTCTCGGCCTTCGATCCGCATACGCTGGACGGCGCCTTTCAAGATGGCGTCAGCCGCGAAACCGATCTGGATACGCTTCTTGCAAACTCAGACATCGTCAGCCTGCACTGCCCGTTGACGTCGGAGACGCAGAACCTGATCAACGCCCGCCGCATCGGGCTGATGAAGCAGGGCGCGTTCCTGATCAACACGGCGCGTGGCGAAGTCGTCGACGAGAAGGCGTTGATCGCGGCTCTTGAACATGGGCATCTCGCCGGTGCCGGGTTGGACAGTTTCGCCCTCGAACCGCCCGGCATCGACAATCCGCTATTTCAGCTGTCGAACACGCTGGTGACCCCGCATGTTGCAGGCGTCACGCTCGATGCGAAATACGCCGTTTCGATCATGTCGGCCGAGAACGTGCTTGCGGCGCTCGATGGCAGGACGCTTGACCCCCGCTTTCTGGCGCGCTGACCGGTTTGGTGGCGAGACATCATGGAGATGAACATGGGCGAGACACCCGATACCCGCTACGCACCGGATACGTTGCGCCAATTCGCGCAGGCGCTGTTTGCCACTGCCGGGCTCGAGGAGGAAAAGGCGGCCGCCGTTGCCCACTATCTCGTCGAAGCCGATCTGATGGGGCATACGACGCATGGCCTGGCATTGGCCGGCTGGTACCTGCAAAGCATTGCCGATGGCGTGATGAAGCGTGAGGGCGCGCCGGGTATCCTGTCCGATCGCGGCCCAGCCGTCGCCTGGTGTGGGCGACGCCTTCCCGGTGCATGGCTGACATCCGAGGCGGTCAAGCTCGCCTGCGAGCGCGCCGTCACCTATGGCACAGCGACGATCGCAATTGCCGACAGCCATCATATCGGTTGCCTTGCCGCCTATCTCACCATTGCAACCGATCGCGGCTATATGGTCAGCATTGCAAGCTCCAGCCCATCCGGTGCACAGGTCGCGCCCTTCGGGGGAAGAAAAGGCGTCTATACGCCCAACCCGGTCGCCCATGGCATTCCGACGCCCGGCGATCCGATCCTGATCGACATCAGCGCGTCGATCACGACGGTCAACATGGCGCAGCGGTTGGTCCGCGAAGGCCGACAGTATGAGCACGAGTGGCTGATGGATGAAAACGGCGAGGCGAGTCGCGATCCGCGGGTGATCGAACGCGGCGGCACGCTACTGCCGGTCGGAGGGCTTGATCATGGCCAGAAGGGCTATGGCATGGCACTTCATGTCGAAGCCTTCACGCAGGGTCTTGCTGGACTTGGCCGTGTGGATGACCTCAAGGGTACGAACGCGGCCGTCACGGTTCAGGTTTTCGATCCGGACGCCTTTGGTGGCCGAGATGCCTTTCTGCGGCAGACCGGCTGGCTCGCCGATGCCTGCCACAGCAATCCGCCGCGGCCCGGAGTTACGCGAGTTCGGCTGCCGGGAGAGAACGGCCTGGCGCTAAAGCGTGGCGCCCTTGTAGATGGAGTGGTGCTGCACCCTAACATCATGGCGTCTCTGGCGCCCCATGCCGAGCGACTCGGGGTTGCCATGCCCTAGCTCCGGGATGGTTCCTCCTATCCTGAACAAAAGCACGTGGAGAGCTCGATCGAACCGTTTCGATGGGCGCCGCCAGGCGGTAAGTGTTTACACAATGTAAACACTTAGAGGGATGAGATGAGAAGCTTTGCAGTAAGCCTGACCGCAGCTCATTTGGAGCAAATGCTGACGCCCTACATCGCCGAGCGGCAAGTGGAAGCTGAACGCGACAATGCGGAGCGTGGGGATGGGCGCGGCAATGCTCCCACCAAGGAAGCCGCGGAGAACGCCTGGACGTCGTCTCGCAATTATTCCCGCTAACCATATTCCGAGAACCGACACTTGGCGCCGCCGATCGTCGGTTTTTTGTTGTCCGGCGATCTCATCGAGCCGCAGTGAGCCGTTTGCTTCATGCACCATGATTTAGGATGCATCGACCTGGAGCAGAGAACCTTGCAAACAATCGACAACCCGTTCGGCACGAGGTTGTTACCCATGTGTTAGGTACGTTTTGTTACCTATGTCTCTGGCCTGGACAAGAAAAACTGGAGCGGGCGAAGGGATTTGAACCCTCGACCCCAACCTTGGCAAGGTTGTGCTCTACCCCTGAGCTACACCCGCTCAATCCGCATCGGTCCGGGGTAGTTGTGAGGACCGTGGGCGCCACCTTGCGGCGACGGGCGCTATATCGCCCAAACGATTTTCAAATGCAACAGGGAAATGACGGAAATTCGAAGAAAAATTCTCGAACCTCGGTTGAAGTCATCGGAAGCGCCGCAAATGCAGGGTAAAGCGTCAACTCCGGGCGTTGCAAAAGACGGTGGCGGGACGTAATCAGGCACCCTATCGCTCCTCCCGACCGCATGGATTTTACGATGACCGACGCGACGCCGAAGACCAGAGATGACCTTTTTGCCTTTCTCGATGGTCTGGATATCAAGCACAGCACCAAAAGCCATGCACCCGTTTTCACGGTTGCCGAATCGGTCGCGCTGCGTGACGAGATTCCTGGCGGCCATACGAAAAATCTCTTCGTCAAAGACAAGAAGGATCAGTTCTTCCTGCTGACGGTGGAGGAGAACGCGGCGGTGGATCTGAAAACGGTGCACACGCTGATCGGCGCCGCCAGCAAGGTCTCGTTCGGAAAGCCGGAAAAGCTGATGGAGTATCTCGGTGTCGTCCCCGGGGCTGTCACGGCTTTTGGGGCCATCAATGATACGGGTGGAAACGTAACGTTCGTTCTTGATGCCGATCTGATGGAAGACGCGATCATCAATTGCCATCCGCTGTCCAATGATGCCACGACATCGATCGCAAGCAGCGATCTTATTCGCTTTATAGAAGCGACGGGGCATAAGCCGCTTGTCTTGAAAGTGACGTCCTGACATACGATTTTAGCGCTAGAAAAGCCGGCTGACCGGCACGGCGGGAGATATCCATGAGCGGCAACGACAATCCTTACAGCAATTCCATTGGCCAGATGACGGCAACTGCAAATTATGGAGCGGCCCCAGCCCCCGGTGCGGGCGGTTACATCAAGGATACGACGACCGCGAATTTTACAAAGGATGTCATCGAGGAATCGCGCAACCAGCCGGTTCTCGTCGATTTCTGGGCACCCTGGTGTGGGCCCTGCAAGCAACTGACCCCAGTGCTCGAAAAGGTCGTCAATGAAGCGCAAGGGCGCGTCAAGCTGGTCAAGATGAACATCGACGACCACCCCTCGATCGCCGGGCAGCTCGGCATCCAGTCGATTCCGGCCGTGATCGCCTTCGTCGGCGGTCGCCCTGCCGATGGCTTCATGGGCGCTGTGCCGGAGAGCCAGATCAATCAGTTCATCGATCGTATCGCCGGTCCTGCCGGCGCCGACCAGGCGGCCGAAATCGAAGGTGTCCTCAAGGAGGCTGACGAGCTGTTGGCATCCGGCGACATCAACGGCGCCGCCCAGCTTTACGGCGCCGTCATGCAGGCCGATCCCGAGAATGCCAAGGCGTTGGCGGGAATGGTGGAATGCATGATTGCCGCAAACCAGCATGAGCGTGCGCGTGAGGCGCTGACAGAATTGCCGGAGGAAATGGCGAAGGACCCGGCAATCCAGGCCGTGTCGAAGAAGCTCGATCAGATTGAGGAAGCGCGCAAGCTCGGTGATCCCGTTGCTTTGGAGCAGGATTTGGCGCGAAATCCGGACGATCACGAAGCCCGGCTGAAACTTGCCAAGATCCGCAACGTCGAGGGTCGGCGCGAAGAATCGGCAGAGCATCTGCTTTACATCATGCGCAAGGACCGGGCTTTCGACGACGATGGCGCACGCCGTCAGCTCTTGCAGTTCTTTGATGTCTGGGGCTTCAAGGATCCTGTTACGGTCTCGGCGCGGCGCAAGCTCTCCGCCATGCTGTTTTCATAATTCGGACTTCAAGTTTCGACCCGCCGCCCTTGTGTTTTTGGAGGCGGGCCCCACATTTCCGTTTGTGCGGGCGCATCGTGTCGCGCCCGCTGGCAATGCAGGACCAGTCTCTATGCAAGTGGGGAATGCACGATATTTGAAGCCCGGTGATCTGCCTGATACGATCGCGGTCTTTCCGCTTGGCGGCGCTCTGCTGCTGCCGACAGGGCAGTTGCCCCTCAATATTTTCGAGCCGCGCTATCTTGCCATGTTCGATGCCGCTTTGTCAGGCAATCGACTGATCGGGATGGTCCAGCCCGCACTGGGCGACCAGGAAGGGCCGGGGGAGGCTCATCTGGCCCCGGTTGGCTGCCTTGGGCGCATTACCTCGTTCGCCGAAACGGGTGATGGTCGCTACATCGTTTCCCTCACCGGCATCTGCCGTTTCCGCCTGCTTGAGGAAAAGGAAACGCATCATCCTTTCCGAACCTTCCGCATCGCGCCCTTCATCGCCGATCTTTCCGCACGCGACGAGGAGGATGCGGTTGATCGGGCCGCGCTTCTAGCCGCCTTCAAAGCTTATCTTGACGCAAACAAGCTCGAGGCCGATTGGGAAAGCGTCGAGCGCGCCAGTAACCTGACGCTCGTCAATTCGCTGGCGATGATGTCGCCGTTCGGACCGGCTGAGAAACAGGCACTCCTGGAGGCTCCCGATCTGAAAACGCGGGCGGAAACGCTGATCGCGATCACAGAGATCGTGCTGGCGCGTGTCTTCGGTGACTCGGACACGGTTCTGCAGTAGAATCATCTTATGGATGAAAAGCTAAGCCGTGTTGACCCGAAGCTTCTGGAATTGCTGGTATGCCCCCTGACCAAAGGGCGGCTCACCTATGACAGGGAGCATAATGAACTCGTCTCGGAGAAGGCGCGCCTCGCCTATCCGATCCGTGATGGCATTCCGATCATGCTCGTCTCAGAGGCGCGCGGGCTGGACGACTGACTAAATTGTCTGCCCTGCCAGCAGGCGGGGATTGTCCCTGGCGGTGGTGCCGGCAGCCTGTCCGATGAAGAACGATTTGAGGCCGGGGAGGCGATCCACGATACCCAGACCGATATCGCGAGCGATGCGCAGCGGCGCCATGTCGTTCGAAAAGAGCCGGTTCAGCACGTCCGTAGTGACGCCCATGCGGAAGGTGTCGAAGCGGCGCCATGCCTGATAGCGCTCGAGAATGTTGATCGAGCCGATATCAAGGCCAAGCCGGTCGGCTTCGACGACGGTTTCGGCGAGCGCGGCGACATCCTTGAAGCCGAGGTTCAGGCCCTGACCCGAAATCGGGTGAATGCCGTGCGCAGCGTCGCCGGCGAGCGCCACGCGCGGCGCCACGAAAGCCCGCGCAAGCGTCAGCCCAAGCGGGAAGGCACGCTTCTCGCCGACAACCCTCAAGGTACCGAGCTTGTGACCGAAGCGGCGCTCCAACTCTTCCTCAAAGATGAGTTCGTCGGATGTGACGAGACGGTTGGCTTCAGGTGTCGGCTCCGTCCAGACGAGCGAGGAGCGGTTCCCTTTCAGCGGCAGGATGGCAAAAGGTCCAGACGGAAGGAAATGCTCTTCCGCACATCCATGATGCGGACGCTCATGCTCGACCGTCGTGACGATCCCCGACTGGCCGTAGTCCCAAGAGACTGTCTTGATGCCTGCCAGATCCCGCAGGTGTGAGCGGATGCCGTCGCAGGCGACGACGAGCCGGGCTTCCTGCACACTGCCATCCGAGGCCGTAACCGTTGCATGCGTATCGGCAATGGAAAGCCCGGTCGCGCCAAAGCCATGATGAATTTCGATGCCAAGCCGTTCGCATGCTCCTCGAAGTGCTCGAACAAGTGCGACATTCGAAATCATGTGCGCGAAAGGCCGTCCATCCTCCACTTCGCCATCAAAGGTCAGGAAGACCGGGCGTACGGGATCGGCTGTCTTCGAATCGGTAACGATCATCTTGGTGATCGGCTGCGCGTCGGCCTCTATCTCGTCCCAGATGCCGAAAACCTCAAGCATTCTGGCCGCGGCGGCGATAATGGCCGAGGCGCGCATGTCCTTCTGCCAGACGCCCGCCGGCGCTGCTTCAACGACGGCGACGTCGAGATGAGGCGCCGCCTGCTTGACCGCTACAGCCGCGGAAAGCCCGACATAACCCGCGCCTACAACCAGCATGTCCCGCATGGAGTTTCGCTCCGTTTCTTGTGAATATCGTATTGATCTATATAGATCATCGCTGCCGCACTTCCTACCGTCCGGAGCTATACAAAATGACGCGTGACACCGAAAAACCGACTGCGATGGAGACCCTGCTTTCCACGCTGGATCTTGAATCGATCGAAGTCGACATCTTTCGCGGGCGCAGCCCGCAGGTTGGCTGGCAGCGTGTTTTCGGCGGTCAGGTCATCGCCCAGGCATTGATGGCCGCACAGCGTACGGTGGAGCGCGACCGAACCGTGCATTCGCTGCACGCCTATTTCATGCGCCCCGGCGATCCTTCGGTGCCGATCGTCTATCAGGTGGAGCGGATTCGCGATGGGTCGAGTTTCAATACACGCCGGGCCGTGGCCATCCAGCATGGAAAGGCGATTTTCGCCCTATCTTGTTCGTTCCAGATCGAGGAACCCGGCTTCGATCATCAGATCGCCATGCCTGAGGTGCCTGTTCCCGAGAAGCTGCTCGATGAACAGCAGATTGCGGCGCAATTCCTCGCCAACGCGCCGGCCCCGATTCGCAAATACTGGGAGCGCGAACGGCCGATCGAAATCCGGCCGATATCGCTCACGCACTATTTCTCGGACAAGAAGCTTGATCCGGTGCAGCATGTCTGGGTTCGGGCAACAGGGCCGGTTCCCGACGATCGGTACTATCAGGCTGCCATTCTTGCCTATCTGTCCGATATGACCCTGCTCGATACCTCGCTCCATCCGCATGGGACGTCGATCTTCAACCAGACGATCCAGGTCGCCAGCCTCGATCATTCCATGTGGTTCCATCGGCCCACAAAACTCGACGATTGGCTTCTTTATACGCAGGACAGCCCCTCGGCCTCGGGCGCGAGGGGCTTGACCCGCGGTAGTCTGTTTACGAGAGACGGTGTCCTGATTGCGTCTGTGGCGCAGGAGGGACTGATTCGCAAAAGGGCAAATGAATAAATTATAGGCATATTTATTCATTTGGATATTTTCTGAGCGATTATTGGGCAATCATTTGCCTGTTTATTGGCGTCAATTTATATAACTTTTATTTTTCAATGAGTTAGTTTCCCGTCTCGAATCTGGCACGCCCTTTGAATGTATATCCCCAGTCGCTGTTCGGGAACGTCAGTGGCAAGGAGAGTCGGCTCCGCGCCGAGGGTAACGAAGGATGGAAAACCAGATGAAAATTGTGATGGCCATTATCAAGCCGTTCAAGCTGGATGAGGTGCGCGAAGCCCTCACGGCGATCGGCATTCAGGGCCTGACCGTGACCGAAGTGAAGGGCTACGGGCGCCAGAAGGGGCATACTGAGATTTACCGCGGCACCGAATACGCGGTCAGCTTCCTGCCGAAGCTCAAGATCGAGATCGCGGTTGCCTCCGAACTCGTCGACAAGGCCGTTGAGGCTATCGCGTCATCCGCCAAGACCGGCCAGATCGGCGATGGCAAGATCTTCGTCTATTCGATCGACCATGCCGTGCGCATCCGTACCGGCGAAACCGACACAGAAGCGCTGTAAGAGCGGCAGAGCAAGGGAGCCTCTTTCAATGTCAATTTCGAAGTTTTCTTCCACATATACGCGGCTTGCTGCTGCGTCGGCTGCGCTGCTCGCGCCGATCGCTGCCTTCGCGCAGGATGCCGCCACGACGGCTGCGCCTGCTGCCGCCGCTGCCGCTCCTGCGATGACGGTCGACAAGGGTGACAATACCTGGATGCTGATTTCCACGGTTCTCGTCCTCTTGATGACGATCCCGGGTCTTGCCCTCTTCTACGGCGGTCTCGTTCGCGCCAAGAACATGCTCTCGGTTCTCATGCAGGTCTTCATGATCACGGCCGTGGTCATGATCATCTGGGTTACCTACGGCTATTCGCTGGCCTTCACCGATGGCGGTTCGCTCAACAGCTTCGTCGGCGGCTTCTCGAAGGCCTTCCTCGCGGGTGTCGATACGACCACCGTGTCCGAGACCTTCACGAAGGGCGTTGCGATTCCAGAGCTGACCTTCGTCTGCTTCCAGATGACTTTCGCCTGCATCACGCCGGCCCTGATCGTTGGCGCCTTTGCCGAGCGCATCAAGTTCTCGGCTGTCATGCTCTTCGTCATCCTCTGGGTCACGTTCGTCTACTTCCCGATGGCACACATGGTCTGGTTCTGGGGCGGTCCGAGCTCCTACACCTCTCCGTCGGGTCTGATCTTCTCCTACGGCGCGCTTGACTTCGCCGGCGGCACGGTCGTCCACATCAATGCCGGTATTGCCGGTCTGATCGGCGCCATCATGCTTGGCAAGCGGACGGGCTATAAGAAGGAAATCATGGCTCCGCACTCCATGACCCTCACCATGGTCGGTGCTTCGCTTCTGTGGGTTGGCTGGTTCGGCTTCAACGCCGGCTCTAACCTCGAAGCCAACGCCTATGCTTCGCTCGCGATGATCAACACGTTCGTCGCAACGGCCGCCGCTGCTGTATCCTGGTGCCTCGTTGAAAACTTCGCACGCGGCAAGGCTTCGATGCTCGGTGCAGCTTCGGGTGCCGTCGCCGGTCTCGTTGCCGTCACCCCGGCAGCTGGGTTCGCCGGGCCGATGGGTTCGATCGTTCTCGGCCTCATCGTTTCGCCGGTCTGCTACTTCTTCGTGGATGTCGTCAAGAACAAGTTCAACTACGACGACTCGCTCGACGTCTTCGGCGTTCATTGCATCGGCGGGATTCTCGGCGCTATCGGCACCGGTATCCTGGTCAACCCCGCGCTCGGTGGTGCGGGCATCGTCGACTATTCCACGGCTGATTTCGCGGCGGGCTATCCGGGTACTGCAACCCAGGTTCTCGCTCAGCTGAAGGCAGTTTTGACGACGATCGTATGGTCGGGCGTCGGCTCCGCGATCCTCTACAAGATCGTCGATGTCGTCATCGGTCTACGCGTCTCCGTCGAAGCCGAGCGCGAAGGTCTCGACCTCGCAACCCACGGCGAAGCAGCCTACCATTCGTAATCAAGGCATTGCGGCGCCTGCGCAAGCAGGCGCCGCTGAACAGCCCGTCGCGGCCTATTCATCCGAACAGGCCGCTCTTGGCCCGGACCTCCACAGGTTCGGGCTTTTTTATTTTCCGGTGCAAGATGTGGGGACGGCATGGTTAACACCGCTTTAACCGTCCTCTGATTAGGTGGGGCGAAGGTACTGAGCGCAGACGCTTGGCGATTCGCACGCTCTCACGCATTGGACGGGTACACACATGGCAAGAAGCACATCGCCAGCAATGGATGGCCGGCCGGACCGTTTTTCCCTTTCGGGTTTCATGTTCCGGCAGGCGCAGACGCTTTTTGGCTTCGCGATCTTCCTGCTGCTTGCATTGGCAGTCGCAGCGCTCGCGACCTGGAACGTCGCGGACCCAAGCTATTCCTATGCGACCGGGAACGAACCGAGCAATATTCTGGGCTACGGCGGCGCCGCTTTCGCCGACATCGCCATGCAGTTCTTCGGTCTTGCCAGTGTCGTCGCGCTGCTGCCCGTCGTCGCTTGGGCTCTCGCATTGATCTCCGGCCGCCGTTTCAGTCGTATTCCGGCGCGAGCTGCGGCATGGGGCCTCGGCTCCGTGCTCTCCTCCGCCGTCATCGGTTGCTTTCCGCCGCCGCTCACTTGGCCGATCCCCAACGGCATCGGCGGCGTCATCGGCGATATGATCCTGCGGTTTCCGGCGCTGTTTGTTGGCGCCTATCCGACCGGCGCATTTGCGACCGCGGTCGGCTGCGTGTTTGCTGTCCCGACGGTGTGGATGATGCTGTTTGCCGCCGGTCTCGTCGGTCGCAGCGAGGATGAAGAGGACGAGGCTGAGGCGGAATACGCAAACACGCGCTCCAAGCTGCGCTCGGTGGGCGACGAGGACGAAGACGACGATGACGGCGGCTGGCTTGCCTTCGGTGCGCTGACGCACGCCTGGTATATGAGCCAGGCGCGCATGCGCCGCCTGCTCGGCATGGGTCCGCGCAAGCGGCGGCAGGAGGATTTCGAGTCGCCCTACGACTTCAATGATGACGAGTTCGGCAAGCTGAACGAGCCGGTTCGCGCCAAGACGCCGGCCGGGCGCGGAGAACGCATGGAGCCATCGATGGACCCACGCGCTGCTTCGCAGCGTCGCGTCGTTTCTGCGCCCTCCATTTCGCTCAATGATGACGACGAGGACGTCGATCTGCCGTTCGACGACATGCCGCCGCGGCCCGCCGATATCTTGCCTGATGACGACGACTGGATGATACGCGCGCCGGCCAAGTCTACTGGCGGGCGCCCGGAGCCGCGCGTCGTGCAGCCTGCGGCGCGGCCGAAGCCTGGTGCCCGCGTCGAACGCGAGCAGCAGGGGTCGTTCATTCGTCCCGAAGGCTTCCAGCTTCCGTCGATGCACCTGCTTGCCGAACCGAAGAATGTTGTGCGGGATTCGACGCTGTCCGCTGATGCGCTGGAACAGAATGCGCGTATGCTCGAAGGCGTGCTCGAGGATTTCGGCGTCAAGGGCGAGATCATCCATGTTCGTCCGGGTCCCGTCGTGACGCTTTACGAACTGGAGCCTGCTCCCGGCATCAAGTCGTCCCGCGTCATTGGCCTTGCCGACGACATTGCCCGTTCGATGAGCGCGATCGCCGCCCGCGTCGCCGTCGTGCCGGGCCGCAACGCCATCGGTATCGAGCTGCCGAATTCGACGCGCGAAACGGTCTATCTGCGCGAACTGATCGCATCGCGGGACTTCGAAGGCTCGAAGGCGAAGCTCGCCATGGCGCTCGGAAAGACCATTGGCGGTGAGGCTGTCATCGCGGATCTGGCAAAGATGCCGCACCTGCTGGTGGCTGGTACGACCGGCTCCGGTAAGTCGGTTGCCATCAACACGATGATCCTGTCTCTGCTCTACCGTATGACGCCCGAGCAGTGCCGTTTGATCATGATCGATCCGAAGATGCTGGAATTGTCCGTCTATGACGGCATTCCGCATCTTCTCTCGCCTGTGGTGACGGATCCCAAGAAGGCCGTTGTTGCGCTCAAGTGGACCGTCCGCGAGATGGAAGAGCGCTACAAGAAAATGTCGAAGATCGGCGTCCGCAACATCGATGGCTTCAACAGCCGCGTCGAACAGGCGCTTGCCAAGGGTGAAGTGATCTCGCGCACCGTGCAGACGGGCTTCGACCGCCATACCGGCGAGGCAATGTACGAGACGGAGGAATTCGACCTGCAGCCGATGCCTTACATCGTCGTCATCATCGACGAGATGGCAGACCTGATGATGGTCGCCGGCAAGGACATCGAAGGCGCGGTGCAGCGCCTGGCGCAGATGGCGCGCGCGGCCGGCATCCATGTCATCATGGCCACGCAGCGTCCGTCCGTCGACGTCATCACCGGCACCATCAAGGCGAACTTCCCGACGCGCATCTCCTTCCAGGTAACATCGAAGATCGACAGCCGCACCATTCTCGGTGAACAAGGTGCGGAGCAACTGCTCGGCATGGGTGATATGCTCTATATGGCCGGTGGCGGACGCATCCAACGTGTCCATGGCCCGTTTGTTGCCGATATGGAAGTGGAAGAGATCGTCTCCTATCTGAAGACGCAAGGTGCACCGCAGTACCTCGACGCCATCACGGCTGATGACGACGAAGATGGCGACTACGGCGGCGGTCCGGCCGGAACGTCCAATCTCTCCGATTCCGACGATCCCTACGATCAGGCCGTCGCGATTGTTCTGCGTGACGGAAAGGCGTCAACGTCGTATATTCAGCGCAGACTTGGCATTGGGTACAACCGCGCCGCATCACTGATCGAGCGGATGGAGCAGGAAGGCATCATCGGTCCCGCCAATCATGCTGGAAAACGCGAGATTCTGGTTCCGACCGAAGGCGATATTCTCGACCGCTGAAGCCGGCAGCAATTGAATGACGCCGGCTTCACGGAAACCTGATTGCCTCGAAACCGTTAGTTTATGCAGGTCTGCGAACTACGCCATGAAGGCGCCGCGTTTCCGCAGCATTCAAATTGCATAAAGGAGACATAGATGAACAACTCCGATTCCATCGTGGACCGCATCTCGCTGACCCGGCGCCATCTTTTGGGTACGCTGGCGGTCGCTGCGGCATCTGCAATTCCAATTGCTGCCTGTGCCCAGGCGGCATCCGCTGCTTCCAACAACGCTACAGCACAGGCGATCGCGGACCACTTCTCGAGTGTCGGCACGATGCAGGGCGAATTCGTTCAATTCGGCCCGCGCGGCGAGCAGACGGGTGGGAAGTTCTACATCCAGCGCCCCGGCAAGCTGCGCTTCAACTATGACAACCCGTCACCGATCCGTGTCATCGCGGACGGGAAGAACGTCGCTGTCGGAAACATGAAGCTCAAGACCTGGGATCTCTATCCGCTCTCCAAGACGCCGCTCAGCCTGTTGTTGGCGCAGCGTATCGATTTGTCGGCCGGTTCGGTGAAGAGCGTCAAGCAGGAGTCCGACCTGACGACGATCGCCCTCGGCAACAACACGGTTTTCGGTAACTCGACGATTACGATGATGTTCGATCCGAAGACCTATGATCTTCGCCAGTGGACGATCACCGACAACCAGGGCAAGGATACGTCGGTAATGGTCTTCAACGTCAAGACCGGCGTCCAGTTCGACGACAAGGTGTTCAGGGTGCCGTACGAAGTGATCCCGGGAACGGCCGCTTACCGCGACTAATCTTGCTGTTTACAGACGAAACACCCTGCCATTCCGCGGGGCGTTTTTCTTTGCGCATCCGTTCCATCGACGCAGCCTATGCTCTAAAGCCAGTTCATCTGGTTTTGAAAGGCAATCGAATGGGCTTCTCGGTCACTACTTGGAATATCAATTCTCTGCGGCTGCGCATGCCGATCGTCGAGCAATTCGTCCTCAAGCACAAGCCTGACATCCTCTGCCTCCAGGAAACCAAGGTTCCGAACGACCTGTTTCCTGCCTCGCCGCTGCGCGCGATGGGCTACGAACACATCATCATCCATGGCCAGAAGGGCTATCATGGCGTTGCCATCGCCTCGCGCTTTCCACTGGTCGAGGACCACCGCCAGGACTACTGCAGCGTCGGCGACGCGCGACACATCTCGGCCGTCTTCGAGCGCGGTGGCCGGCGCATTCGCCTGCATAATTTCTACGTACCAGCCGGCGGCGACGAACCGGATCGGACGATCAATCCGAAGTTCGGGCACAAGCTTGATTTCGTCGAGGAAATGAAACAACTCAAGGCAAATGGCGAGGCGAACACCTCGGCAATCCTTGTCGGCGACCTTAACATCGCCCCCCTCGAGCACGACGTCTGGTCACACAAGCAGCTGCTCAAGATTGTCAGCCACACGCCTGTGGAGACCGAAGGTCTTCTCGAGGTGATGCAACGTGGCGCCTGGCTCGACTTGATGCGGCAGCACATCCCAGAAAACGAAAAGCTCTATACATGGTGGAGCTATCGCGCCAAGGACTGGGAAGCGGCCGATCGTGGCCGCCGCCTTGACCATATCTGGAGCTCAAAGGACCTTGGACCGCACCTGCAGCGCATCGATATCCTGAAGGAAGCACGCGGCTGGGAACGGCCGTCCGACCATGTGCCGGTCACGGCGCATTTCGATCTCTGATCTGTCAGGTGAAGCGGTGCAGTTGGGCCGCGGCTTTGGCCGCGAGCTCGGCGATGTTGTCGCGGATGCGGCTCTCGATCAGCCGGGCAGCATCCGGATATTCCTCGATCAGCCGATGGAAGAGCGAGCGGGTGATACGGATGATGCTGGTGTCTTCCGTCGCAACAGCGGTAAACTTGCGCTCGACCAGGGTGATCAGCGCAAGTTCGGATAGAAGCGTGCCGGGCCCGACCGTGCTCTGGATTTCGGGCTGACCATCGCGGCCGATCCGGCTGAGCTCCACGCCCCCACTGAGGATGACATAGGCGCTTTCCGCCGGCGAGCCTTCGCGAAAGAGCATCTGGCCGGCTGAAATGACGCGTCGATCCGCACCAAAGGCGATCAGCCGCAGCTGATCCTCGGACATGCCGTGGAACAGCGGCAGCTGCGACAACAGTCGAATGTCATCGTTTAGTGCCATCTTACGGTATGATCTTGTAGCCGCCGTTTTCCGTCACCAGAATTTCGGCATTGGAGGGATCGCGTTCGATCTTCTGGCGCAGACGATAGACATGGGTTTCCAGCGTATGCGTCGTCACGCCGGAATTGTAACCCCATACCTCTTCCAGCAGCACGTCGCGGGTGACGACCCTCTGCTCAGCGCGGTAGAGATAGCGAATGATCGCCGCTTCCTTTTCGGTCAGGCGGATCTTTTGGCCGCTGTCCATGGTAAGGAGCTTCTGGCTCGGCTTGAAGACGTAGGGGCCGACATTGAAGGTGGCGTCCTCGCTCTGCTCGTGCTGGCGCAGCTGAACGCGGATGCGCGCAAGCAGAACTGCAAAGCGGAAGGGCTTGGTCACGTAGTCGTTGGCACCTGCTTCCAGGCCAAGGATCGTATCGGAATCCGTGTCATGGCCGGTCAGCATGATGATCGGGGCTTTTAGTCCGCCCTTGCGCAACAGCTTCACAGCCTCGCGGCCGTCCATATCGGGCAGGCCCACATCCATGATCAGCAGATCGATCGGCGTGGATCGCGCGCGCTCGACACCCTTGGCCGCCGTCATTTCCTGAAGGACCGTGAACTCGTCGTAGAGAGAAAGCTGCTCCGTGAGCGTCTCCCGGAGGTCGTCATCATCATCCACCAAGAGAATCGTGCGTGCGGTCATGCGGCTCTATCCCTCGCCTTCGGTCCCGTTAGTCCTACGCCAATTTTCCACCATTGGCAAAGATCGGGCGACCAAGCTGTTGTCGTATACGATGCTATGTGATTTCAATCGTGATCCTAGCAATGGCCAACACATGTGAGAAAAATGGAGAAAACAAGGCGCTCGAGGCGGATAAAGTCGATGACCCTTCTCGTTCGTCCTGCACCGGGCAAAAAAAGTCGGGCTCTGGTCCAGCTCGGCACGATTACGGTGCCCGCCGCAATCGGTCGTTCAGGCCGAACGGTTCTCAAGCGCGAGGGAGATGGTGCCACCCCCATAGCCTCGATGAAGCTGATTTCCGGCTTCCGCCGCGGTGAGCGGCCCGTGCGCCTTGAGACGCCGCTCGCGATTCGTCGCATCAGCGAGGAAATGCTCTGGTGTGACCAGCCCGAGAATGCGAATTACAATAGGCTCGTCAAAGCGCCGTTTCGACCGAGCCACGAGGAAATGATGCGCAAGGACGGGCTGTACGATGTCTGTCTCGTCATGGACTGGAACATCATTTCGCGCGCGCGAAATCGCGGCTCGGCAATCTTCTTCCATTTGATCAAACCGGGCTACGAGCCGACCGCGGGATGCGTGGCCGTTCATCCGCGCGATATGCGGCGTCTTCTTCCCTTCATGCGCAAGGGCACGACCGTACGCGTTCTTTGATGTGCGGGGGTGATAAACCAGCCGAGCTGACCTATATGCCTTTTCGACCGGCGCAAGGGCTGAAATGCGCGCAGGGAAGTCCGCAAAGGCTGCGGGTTCAACTACGCCCCGTCCAATTCTTCAAACTTCCGGAGATATATTGTGGCACAACAACCCATCATCACTTTCCATGACGGACATTCCATTCCCCAGGTCGGTCTCGGCGTGTGGCAGACACCCCAGGAGATTGCAGCACCGACGGTCCGCACGGCCATTGCCGCCGGCTATCGTCACATCGATACGGCTTCCGGCTACGACAACGAGGAAGGCGTCGGCGAGGGCATCCGCTCGTCCGGCCTAGATCGCAAGGACATTTTCGTTACCACCAAGCTCCGCAACACAGACCAGGGCTACGACGCGACCATGCGCGCGTTCGAGGGCAGCCTGAAGAAGCTCGGTACGGATTATGTCGATCTCTACCTCATCCACTGGCCATCGCCGCACCGCGGGCTGTATCGCGAAACCTGGAAGGCCTTCGTGAAGATCAGGGAAGAAGGCCGCGCCCGTTCCATCGGTGTTTCGAACTTCTATCCCGATCATCTGGAGCAGATCATCGGCGACACAGGCGTCGTTCCTGTTATCAACCAGATCGAGCTGCATCCGGATTTCCAGCAGAAGGCGGCGCAGGAAGCACACAAGAAGCTGAACATCGTCACCGAATCCTGGAGCCCGCTCGGTCAGGGCAAGTTGGTTGCCGATGCAACGATTGGCGAGATCGCCAAGAAGCACGGAAAGACGCCTGCGCAGGTCATCATCCGCTGGCATATCGATGGCGGCCTTGTCGTCATTCCGAAGTCGGTGACGCCATCGCGGATCGAGGAGAATTTCAAGGTATTCGATTTCAAGCTCGATGCGGCCGACATGGCGGCGATTGCCACGCTCGACGACAAGAGCGCCCGCATGGGGCCTGATCCCTACACCGCTAACTTTTGATCTAAACTTTGCTCTCCCTTCTCTCCATGTCAGAGGAGGGAGACGCAGCTTTCGCTTAGGCGAGCGAGCGCGGCGTGACGAACCGTTCCAGCGTGCCGCTTTTTGGCTTCAGCTGTTTCCAGCGATCGACATCGAAGTCGATCACCGCAAGGGCGGCCGTCGGGAATTTCTGCCTGATGCCAGAACATGCCTCCGGATCGCCAGCGCCGATCAGGCCATCAGCAAGATCCTGAAAGCCAGGATTGTGCCCTATCAGCATAAGCGTCCGAACCGATGGATCGATCGACTTTATGACCGCAGCGATTTTGGCCGCGGAGGCTTCGTACAAGTCTACGGTATCCTGTTTTTCAATTGAGGATGGAAGCTTTTTGGCGATGAGCTCCCAAGTCTGTTGGGTGCGGCGAGCTGATGACACCAGTACAAGATCAGGAGTAAGCCTTTCACGGGCAAGATAGCGCCCCATCAGCGGGGCTGCCTTCTCTCCGCGACCCGCAAGCGGACGGTCGTGGTCGGCAACGTCTGCCGGCCATGCGGATTTGGCGTGACGAAGAAGGAGGAGGCGCCGTTTGGCGGTCGACTTTGCGGCGTTCATGTTGCCCATCCGAAACGTGCTCAGGGTTCGAACGCCGCTATTGTCTCACCGAATGCGTCCGGTGTCTGCTGAGATAGCCTCCCCTCGTTTCCGAAGGGAGGCTTCCTGTCTTAGTTCCACTCGCGAATATCGACGAAATGGCCGGCGATCGCGGCAGCGGCAGCCATCGCTGGAGAGACCAGGTGCGTGCGGCCCTTGAAGCCCTGGCGGCCTTCGAAGTTGCGGTTCGAGGTCGAGGCGCAACGTTCGCCGGGCTTCAGACGGTCGTCGTTCATGGCAAGGCACATGGAGCAGCCAGGCTCGCGCCAGTCGAAGCCAGCGGCCTTGAAGATCTTGTCGAGGCCTTCCTGCTCTGCCTGCTCCTTCACCAGGCCGGAGCCCGGAACGATCATGGCATTGACGGTCGAGGCAACGGTCTTGCCTTCGACGACCTTGGCTACGGCGCGCAGGTCCTCGATACGGCCGTTGGTGCAGGAACCGATGAAGACGCGGTCGATGTTGATCTCGGTGATCGGGGTGCCGGGCTTCAGGCCCATGTAGTCAAGCGCCCGCCACTTGGAGGCGCGCTTCGTCTCTTCCGGGATTTCGTCCGGGTTCGGAACGACGCCCTGAACGGAGATGACGTCCTCCGGAGAGGAGCCCCAGGACACGATCGGGGGCAGTTCGGCGGCGTTGAGCTTTACAACGCGGTCGAAATGCGCGCCCTCATCCGACTTCAGGGTCTTCCAGTAAGCGATTGCCTGTTCCAGCGCCTCGCCTTTCGGCGCACGCGGCTTGCCCTTGATGTATTCGAAGGTGGTATCATCAGGCGCGATCAGGCCGGCGCGGGCGCCGCCTTCGATCGACATGTTGCAGATCGTCATCCGGCCTTCCATCGACAGCGCGCGAATGGCTTCGCCGGCATACTCGATAACGTAGCCGGTGCCGCCGGCGGTGCCGATTTCGCCGATGATGGCGAGCACGATATCCTTGGCGGTGACGCCAGCCGGCAGCACGCCGTCGACCTGCACCAGCATGTTCTTTGCCTTCTTCTGGATCAGCGTCTGGGTCGCGAGCACGTGCTCGACCTCAGACGTGCCGATGCCATGGGCGAGTGAGCCGAAGGCACCGTGCGTCGAGGTGTGGCTGTCGCCGCAGACGATCGTCATGCCAGGCAGCGTGAAGCCCTGCTCCGGTCCGATGATGTGGACGATGCCCTGACGCTTGTCGTTCTCCGAGTAGTACTCGACATTGAACTCGGCAGCGTTGATGGCGAGCTGCTCGACCTGGATACGGCTCTCCTCGTTCTTGATGCCGAGATGACGATCGGGCGAGGTCGGGACGTTGTGGTCGACGACAGCCAACGTCTTCTCAGGCGCGCGGACTTTGCGGCCGGTCATGCGCAGGCCTTCGAAAGCCTGCGGCGAAGTGACTTCATGGACCAGGTGGCGGTCGATGTAGAGAAGACAGGTGCCGTCGTCCTGCTGATCGACCAGGTGGTCGTCCCAGATCTTGTCGTAAAGGGTACGCGGTGCGCTCATGGCGGTAGGTCCGTTCTTGGATGCGTATGGAGAAATGGAGCTGGTGGCGGTGAGGTCCGCCGGGCCGTCGTTCGATCAACGAAGTCGGCTGTTGAGTGCACCGGAAACGGCCGCAAAGAAGCGTGCCGGCAGGCGGTAATGATCCTGCAGCACGAAAATATGCGCCCCAATGCAACTGAACTTGGATTCCATGCGCTGTCACATACCAATTTTTCGCGACGGCGGCAATTCGAATCATTCGGACGCTAGCGCCGGTCCTTCCCGCGCATGCGCTTCTCCACTTGCCTCAACGCAAGCGACAAACCGATTGTCAGGATGAGGTAGATATAGGTGACGATCGAATAGGTTTCAAAGAAGCGAAACGAGCCGGAGGCGTAGATCTTGCCCATCTGCGTGATGTCCGAGACGCCGAGCACCGAGACCAGCGAACTGTCCTTGACCATGGCGACGAAATCGTTCGACAGCGGCGGAAAGATCACCTTGATCGCCTGCGGGAAGACGACGAAGCGGAAGCGATGATAGCGCGACAGACCGAGCGCCTTGGCGGCCTCGATCTGGCCGTGGTCGACCGACTGGATGCCGGCGCGGAAGACTTCGGCGATGAAGGAGGAGTAGCCGATCATCAGCGCGATGATCGCTCGCCACATCAGCGAGAAGTCGCGCACCATCACCGGTTCGCTCAAGCCGGCCTGGACCAGCGGGCGGGTCAGGAAGTTGTAGGCGGCGACGATGCCGGGGGCGCCGACAAAGGCGACATAGAACAGCAGCACCAGCATCGGCACGCCGCGGATGACCTCGATGTAGAAGCGCGAGATCTGGCGGAGCGCAATGCTGTCGGAGAGCCCGAGCAGCGCGATGCCGAGGCCGAGAATGGTCGCCAGCGCAAATCCCACCAGCGTTACGAAAATGGTGACGCCGACGCCGTTAAAGACAGTGCGGAAGACCTGCGCATAGATGTCGTTGGTGATGATGACGACGGCAAGGACGATGCCGATCGCGACAAGGGCGACCAGCCACCAGGGGTAGTCGCCCTTACTATGCCCGCTTGGGGCTGGCTGAGGAGCCATTACGCGTTAACCGAAGACAGGATCATTCGCCCATCTTGTAGTCGAGGAACCACTTCTTGTTCAGCGCGTCGAAGGTGCCGTCGGCTTTCAGGCTTGCGATCGCGGCATTCACCGGGCCGACGAGATCGGAGCCCTTCGGGAAGATGAAGCCAAAGTCTTCGGTGCCGAGCGGGCCGCCGATGACCTTCAGGCCGCCGTTTGAGGCATCGACATAGCCCTTGGCCGCGACGCTGTCGGTCAGCACGACGTCGACATCGCCGGCCTTGAGGGCCTGAACGGTGGCGCCGAAGGTTTCGAAGAGCTTGACGCGCGGGTTCTGTTCGTTGCCATCGAGGATTTCATAGACAGCCGTATAAAAGGGCGACGTGCCCGGCTGGGCGCCGACGAGGCCGTCATTGAAGGCACCGAAGGTCTTGGCGTCGGTGAAGCGGCTTTCGTCGCCGCGCACCAGCATGAACTGCTGCGAGCGCATGTAGGGATCGGAGAAATCCACTTTGGCCTTGCGATCATCCTTGATGGTGATGCCGGTCATGCCAATGTTGTACTGGTTGTCCGACACAGCCTGGATCATCGCGTCCCAGCTGGTATTCTGGTACTCGACCTTGAAATTCAGCCGCTTGGCGATCTCGTTCATTGCATCATACTCCCAGCCGATGGCCTTGCCCGACTTCGGGTCGACGAACTGCAGCGGCGGATAGGCATTTTCAGTAACGACGACGACCGACTTGCCCTTGAGGTCCGGAAGGTCGGCGGCCAACGTCGCCAGCGGCGACAGGATCAAAGCGGTCAGTCCTGCAAGGACGGTGCGGCGGAACGGCATTAAATATCTCCCCGAAATAGCCCGCGAAACCTGTCATAGTTGCGAAGCGAATGGCAAGAGCATTGCCGCATGCGCTCACCCAAAAACAGAAAAGGCGGCCCAAAGACCGCCTTTCCATGCAAAGATTTTTGCGGGATAGGTCGCAAATGTCACTGCCAGTACCCGGAGAACATTCCGTCTGGTCCAGGTCCAAGAGGTTAGCCAGTCTTTGCAATGCCGTCGAGTTTCTCGATGGCGTCGTCCGGCAAGGCGATATCGGCAACCGCGAGGTTCTCTTTGAGGTGGGTACGTGATGAGGTGCCGGGGATCAGCAGGATGTTTGGCGCGTGCTGCAGGAGCCAAGCAAGAGCTACCTGCATCGGTGTTGCGTCGAGCTCCGCCGCAACATCAGATAGCGTGGATGACTGCAATGGCGTGAAGCCGCCAAGCGGAAAGAACGGCACGTAGGCAGTCCCTTCCACCGCAAGCTGTTCGATCAGCGCGTCATCCCCGCGATGCGCAAGGTTATACTGGTTTTGAACACAGACGATCTCGGTAATCCTTCGCCCGTCCGCGATTTGCTTGGCGGTGACATTGGAGAGGCCAATGTGTTTGATGAGACCCTGGCGCTGAAGATCGGCGAGGACGGTCAACGGTTCTTCTAGAGATCCTTCGGCAGGGCCATGGACATCGAACATGGCTCGTAGATTGACCACATCGATCACGTCAAGGCCGAGATTCTCAAGGTTGTCATGGATCGCCTGCGTCAGTGCTTCTTTTGTGAAGGCCGGATTCCACGACGCGTCTAGGCCACGCGTTGCTCCAATCTTCGTGACGATCACAAGATCACTCTTATAAGGGTGCAGCGCCTCCCTAATGATCTGGTTGGTGATGTGCGGACCGTAGAAATCGCTGGTGTCGATATGGTTGACGCCGCTTTCGACGGCTTCGCGCAGCACAGCTATCGATTCGGCGCGGTCCTTCGGTGGCCCGAAGACGCCCTTGCCAGCAAGCTGCATCGCACCGTAACCGAGCCGCGTCACCGTGCGGTCGCCGAGTGTGAATGTGCCCGATTTTTCAAGGTTGGACATGGTCTACTCCGTTTAAAGACGGGGTAGAAATAGGGCAGGTTCGCTCCGGCGATAACGGCATACATTCCGCACGGGCTGTTCGGAATTTTCGGACAATGGCTCGCAAAGGACCGGAGATCGCCCGGGACGCCGTCGGAGTGCAGTGGCGCTCTATTGCGCGCAACAAAAAAGGCGGCCCAGAAGCCGCCTTTCCCGACAATCGCTAAGGATTGAAACTTATTCTGCTGCCGGCTCAGCCGCTGCGGCAGCTTCTGCTGCTGCCTTGGCTTCGGCGGCTTCCTGAGCTGCCTTTTCGGCTGCGAGCGCCTGAGCTGCTGCAACCTTTTCGGCTTCCAGACGTGCCTTTTCCTCGGCAACGGCCTGACGCTCGGCGTCGTTCAGCTTGCGGGCGCGGGTGCCGGTGTTCTCGACGATACGAGCCGACTTGCCGCGACGGTCGCGCAGGTAGTAGAGCTTCGCGCGACGGACCTTACCGCGGCGAACGACTTCTACGCTTTCGATAGCCGGGGAGTAGACCGGGAATACGCGCTCGACGCCTTCGCCGTAGGAGATCTTGCGAACAGTGAAGTTCTCCTGCAGGCCGCCGCCGGAGCGAGCGATGCAAACGCCTTCGTAGGCCTGTACGCGGGTACGATTACCTTCCTTGACGCGAACGTTGACGCGAAGGGTATCGCCTGGGGAGAATTCCGGAAGCGTGCGCTGGGCTTCGATCTTGGCGACCTGTTCGGCCTCAAGCTGCTGAATGATGTTCATGACTCAACCTCTTTGTTGGTTCAACAGCCAGAGCGCTCTGAACGATCTATCCTTGGTCGAGCCGCAGATATTTGCCGGTGAGGGCAGGAGCGAATTCGTCTGTTTTTCTTTACGTGGTTGATGGGAGTTTTCCCATTCCGGGCGTGCGCATACCGTATTGCGCAGGCTTTGTCACCCCTTCGGCCCGGAAATTTTGTCAACCCGACCGTTAAATGTGGATACCTGGCGGCCGGCCATCTCTTATTCGTCCAGCAGGTCCGGGCGTCGTTCCCGGGTCAGTTGCAGTGCCTGCTCGCGGCGCCATTTGTCGATCGCGCCGTGATTGCCAGATGTGAGGATCGCTGGAATTTCCCGACCCTCCCATTCCTGCGGCCGGGTGTAGTGCGGATGCTCAAGCAGGCCGCCTTCGAAGCTTTCATGCAGTCCGGAAAGATCGTTGCCCATGACGCCAGGCAGAATACGGACGATCGCATCGAGTACGGTCAGCGCCGCCGGTTCGCCCCCTGAGAGCACGTAGTCACCGATCGAGACTTCCTCCAATTCACGCGCATCGATAACGCGCTGATCGACGCCCTCGAAGCGGCCGCAGACGATGATGACGCCATCACCGGATGCGAGTTCGCGCACGCGCTCCTGTGTCAGCGGCTTGCCGCGCGGGCTCATCAGCAGGCGTGGCCGGCTGTCGTTCTTGGAAGCACTGTCGATGGCGCGGGCGAGAACATCGGGTTTCAGCACCATGCCAGCGCCGCCACCAGCGGGTGTATCATCGACGGTGCGATGTTTGTCAGTGGCAAAATCGCGGATCTGCACGGTATCGAGCGACCATTGGTCACGCTCCATCGCCTTGCCGGCGAGGGAGTAGCCGAGATGACCCGGAAACATCTCCGGGTAAAGGGTCAGCACGGTCGCGCGAAACGCCATCGGCGGCCTCACTTCTTCTTTTTCGGCGTGTCGGGCGTGAATTTCGCGCTGTCATCTTCGGTATCGACGAGGCCGGCAGCCAGCGGATCGATCGTGATCCTGCCACCCTCGAGGTCGATATCGAGGACTGAGGCCTCAGAGAAGGGGATCAGTACCGGGCGTTTGCCCGGTCCCTTCAATTCCAGGAGATCGCCAGCGCCGAAGTCGAAGATGCCGGTCACGGTGCCGTAGCTGACGCCTTGGTCGTCGAGCGCTTCCAGCCCCTCGAGATCGGCGTAGAAGAATTCATCTTCCTCAAGCTCCTCATCCGGCAGGTTATCGCGCTCGATGTAGAGCTCCAGCCCGTTCAGCGCCTCAGCAGCATTGCGGTCGTTGATGCCGCGGAAGCGAACGACGACGACGTTCTTCATCTCGCGGATATCGAGAATCTCGAAGGTACGCCCATCTAGGCTGTGCAGGTTGCCGTAATCGCCGAGCGCGGTCGGGTCGGCTGTGTAGGCCTTGGCGCGCACTTCGCCGCGCAGCCCTTGGGCGCCACCGATCGTTGCCATCAGAACCGGATTTTCAAGCTTTGCCATGACGTCCTTCACATGAAGCCGCAAATCTGGGCTTCTCTTAAACGAAGTGCGGTGGAATGGAAACGAAAACGGGCGGCATGTCGCCATGCCGCCCGTTCGATAAGGGAAAGTCCCCGATTATTCTGCGGAAGCAGCAGCTTCGGCGGCGTCGGCGGCCTTCTGAGCCTTTTCGGCAGCGCGCTCCTGGGCCTTCTTGCCCGGCTTTGCCTTGACCGGGTTGTTCTTGGCGTCTCGCTTTGCGAGGCCGGCTTCGTTGAGGAAGCGCAGAACGCGGTCGGTCGGCTGTGCGCCCTGCTCAAGCCAGTGCTTGATGCGGTCGTTGTTCAGCGTGATGCGAGCGTCGTTGTCCTTGGCAAGCATCGGGTTCCAGGAACCGAGGTTTTCCAGGAAGCGGCCATCGCGCGGCGAACGGGCGTCGGCGAGAACGATGTGGTAGTACGGGCGCTTCTTGGAACCACCGCGGGCGAGACGAATTTTCAGTGCCATTTTCTTTACTCCTTGGACTTTTCTGGACCGCCTGATCCGGCGGTATGGTTCATTTTGCTGCGGCGCCGTTTTCGGCGTGGTCTGCAGCGATCTGCTCATGATGCCGGATGACTTCCTTGATGACGAAGTTCAAGAACTTCTCGGCGAAATCCGGATCCAGATTGGCATCCTTCGCCAGGCGGCGGAGGCGTTCGATCTGGTATTCTTCGCGCGCCGGATCGGCCGGCGGCAACTTGTACTTGGCCTTGAGAACGCCGACCTCTTTGGTGCAGCGGAACCGTTCGGCCAGGATGTGGACCAGCGCCGCGTCGATGTTGTCGATCGACTGGCGATAGTTCGAAAGCTGGGCTTTGATTTCAGGATCAATCATCTTCTAAGCGACCCTTCACTTTTTCTTCGGCAAGCCGGGCAGACCCGGGAAACCGCCGCCAAGGCCAGGGAGTTTGGCGCCGCCCAGGCCCGGCAAACCACCCGACATTCCGCCGAGGCCAGGCAAGCCACCGCCCGGCTTTCCGAGACCGGCAGCTTCAGCCTGCTTCTGGAGCGCTTCGAGCTGCTTGGGGTCGATGTTCGAAAGATCGGGCATGCCACCGCCGAGGCCACCGAGGCCCATCTTGCCGGCGAGACCGCCCATCATCTGCTTCATCAGGCCGCCCTTACCCTTGCCGCCCATCATCTTCATCATGTCCGCCATCTGGCGGTGCATCTTCAGAAGCTTGTTGATGTCGGCGGCATCCGTGCCTGAGCCGGCGGCGATGCGCTTCTTGCGCGAATGCTTGAGAATATCCGGGTTGGCGCGTTCGGCCTTGGTCATCGAGCCGATGATGGCGAGCTGGCGGCCGAACAGGCTGTCATTGAGGCCGGCCGAGGCCATCTTGTCCTTCATCCCTGCCATGCCGGGCATCATGCTCATGATGCCGCCCATGCCCCCCATCTTCTGCATCTGGCGCAGCTGGTCGGCGAGATCGTTGAGGTCGAACTTGCCCTTGGCCATCTTGGCGGCCATGGCGGCCGCCTTCTCGGCGTCGATGTTTTCGGCAGCGCGCTCGACCAGCGAAACGATGTCACCCATGCCGAGGATGCGATCAGCGATACGGCGGGGATGGAACTCCTCGAGTTCGCCCATGCGCTCGCCGACACCGATGAGCTTGATCGGCTTGCCGGTCACCGCGCGCATTGAAAGCGCCGCACCGCCGCGGCCGTCGCCGTCCATGCGGGTCAGCACGAGGCCGGTGATGCCGACGCGTTCGTCGAAATTGCGGGCGAGGTTGACGGCGTCCTGACCGGTCAGCGAGTCTGCGACCAGTAGAATTTCATGCGGGTTCGACTTCTTCTTGATGTCGGCCATTTCGACCATCAAGGGCTCGTCGATATGCGTGCGGCCGGCGGTGTCGAGGATGACGACATCATGGCCGCCGAGCTTGGCTGCCTGCACGGCGCGGGCGGCGATGTCGGTCGGCGACTGGCCTGATATCACGGGAAGCGTGTCGATGCTCGTCTGGACACCGAGCTGGCGAAGCTGCTCTTGCGCAGCCGGACGGCGCGTATCGAGCGATGCCATCAGCACCTTTTTCTTTTCGCGGTCGGTGAGCCGCTTGGCGATTTTCGCCGTCGTCGTCGTCTTACCGGAGCCCTGCAGGCCGACCATCATGATGACGACGGGGGCCGCTGCATGCAGATCAACGCCGACGCCCTCGCCGCCGAGCATCTCGATCAGCTCGTCGTGGACGATTTTGACGACCATTTGGCCAGGCTTGATCGACTTCAGGATCTCGGCGCCGACGGCCTTTTCGCGGACGCGGTCGGTGAATGAGCGCACGACATCGAGCGCCACGTCTGCTTCCAGCAAGGCACGGCGAACCTCGCGCAGCGCTGCAGAAACATCGCCTTCCGAAAGCGCGCCACGGCCTGTCAGTCCATTCAGAATGGATCCAAGACGGTCCTGGAGGTTTTCAAACATCGGCTCTTCCTTGTGATTTCCGGGATGACGGAAACCTTGTGCTTTTCCTTGACGAAAACAAGACGCAAAGCCAAAAAGCACCCGAGGGCGCATCGCGCTGTCGGGTGTGGACCTCCGGGATCAGTTTATACCTTTGCGGGTCCCGGTCGGTGGCTCGAGTCTTGAAGCTCGTCGCAGATTGCGCGGCGGTAAACAGGAAAAAGCGCCGGGAGTCAAGGCAAAGTCGAGAAAAGACGGCGTTTCGACCTTTCAAAACCGCGCGCCCAATCCCAGATCTGCTTTCTCTTCAACGGAATCGCTCTTGCATGCCCACGGCCAAACGACGCAATCCCTACTATCAGGGGCCTGTCTCCGATCACTTCGACGGCACGCACTTCTTCAATCCGGATGGTATCGAGCCTCTCGGCTTTCGAGACCTGATGCGGTGGCAGTTCGGCGGCGGCCGCGATCGCTGGCCGAAGTCGGTTCCGAGCCCGTTCGCACCAGCAAAACCCGATCTGCGCGTGAATGGTGGCGATCTGCGGGTAACCATGGTCGGTCATGCGACACTGTTGGTGCAGGTCGCGGGACTTAACATCCTCACGGACCCGGTTTGGTCCGAGCGCGCCAGCCCCTTCACCTTTGCCGGCCCGAAGCGCGCCGTTGCACCGGGCATCGCATTCGACGATCTACCCCCGATCGATCTCGTGTTTGTTTCCCACAATCACTACGACCATCTTGATGTCGCGACGCTCAAGCGCTTGCAGGCAAAGCATCGGCCGCATGTCGTGACGCCACTTGGCAACGATACAATCATCCGCCGCGCCGTGCCCGACATACAGGTGACGGCGATGGATTGGGGCGAGCGCATATCCCTTGCGGGTATCGCGATCGATGCCGAGCCGGTGCATCATTGGTCCGCACGCGGCACTGGCGACCGTCGCATGGCGCTGTGGGCGGCCTTCGTCCTGTCGACACCGGCCGGGAAGATCTACCATGTCGGGGACACGGGCTTTCACGGCGGTGTCAACTATGAGGCGGCGCGGCAAATGCATGGCGCCTTTCGCCTCGCCATCCTGCCTTTCGGGGCATACGAGCCGCGCTGGTTCATGAAGGGCCAGCATCAGAATCCTGCGGAAGCGGTGATGGGCATGCAGTTGGCCAATGCGGCCTATGTGGCCGGGCATCACTTTGCGACGTTCCAGCTGACTGACGAGGCGATCGATGCGCCGCTCAAGGCGCTGGAAGCGGCCATGACCGAGCGCGGCATTTCGCCGGAACGGTTCCGACCGCTCAGGGCAGGCGAAGTCTTCGACGTGCCGCGGGCATGATCAGTGCGGTTGAGCCCCTGAGCCGTGCGTGTTGATGATGGTGTCGGCCTCCTTGCCGTAAAGCTCCTCGAAGTGATCGAAGGTCTTGGAGAAGTGGCCGATGCCCTGGGTCGCGGATTTCAGCGATCGTGCCAACTCTTCCAACACACCGCCCGGCACTAGCGCTCGGAATATGTCCCAGCCCTTCGCGTTCTCGTCTCGGTCGAAGCCAAGCACCTGTCCTTTGAGAGAGGAGACGAGCGTCACCATACCCCCGGAGTAGACCGAGGGGATATGGATATCGACCCTGATGACAGGCTGCATGAGAACGGCGGATGCCTGCGACAGCGCCTGCTTGACGCCCATCTTCCCCGCTGCACGGAAGGCGAAATCGGAGCTGTCGACCGAGTGATACTGGCCGTCGGTCAATGTCACATCGACATCGATGACCTGGAAGCCAAGCGGCCCCTTCTCCATTGCCTCGCGTGCACCGGCCTCGACGGCCGGTATATAGTTTCGCGGCACAGTGCCGCCTTTCACACTTTCGCCGAAGGTGAAGCCTTGGCCGCGTTCGTTCGGCCGGACGCTGAGCTGCACATCGGCGAATTGGCCGGCGCCGCCTGTCTGCTTACGGTGCCGGTAACGCACGTCCGAGGGCTTCGAGATGGTCTCCCGGTAGATCGGGTTCGGCGCGCGGTCCGACACTTCGACGCGGAAGACCTCAGAGAGCGTCTTGCGTAGGTCGCGTAGGTGGACTGGTCCCTGTGCGCAGATCAGTGCCGCGCCGGTGCCTTCCTCCTGCATCACCTTCAGGCCGCGATCGGTTTCCGCCAATTTCGCCAGCGTTGCCGAGAGCTTGGTTTCGTCACGTTCGCTGCCGGGAACGAGGATTCTTTCGAGCATGGGTGTCGGAGGTGTCGTCCAGTCGGGCGGTTCGACGCTGGTGGACAGCGTCAGCAGGGCGGGCGCGGGCAGATGGTCCGACTTGAGAGCGGCAAAGATGCCGCCTGCTTGCACGGTGCCGCTGATCGGCTTTCCGCTGCCGGCTTCCTGCAAGGGACCCAAAGTAGCGCCGCCGAGGGAAGCGCCTTGCTTCAAGCCATCGGCAAACGCGCGTATGAGGACTGTCTTGCCGACATTGGCCTTGTGATAGGCGTGGAAACTAACGGCAGAAAGTTCCGCCTCTTGCGCGCCGGAGCTTCCAGCGAGCCTGGTCCGTAGCGCTGCTGCCGGTGGCGCCTCGTGGCGAAGAGCCTTCATCAGGCGCATGATGCCGTTGCTGTGCGAGGCGGCACCGAACAGCACGGGGATGACCCGGTTCTCCTTGAGTATCCGCGAGGAGATGGCAAACAGCGTATCACTTGCCGGCTCACGGTCTTCGATGAGCTCCTCGAGCAGCCAGTCGTCGAACTCCGAAAGCTGCTCGAGCATCTCTACGCGCGCCTCGTGCTCGCGCTCGACCGCATCGTGCGGCAGTTCGATCAGCGCGGAAGGCTGCCCTTCCCGGTAGCGCCAGGCCCGTTCGGAAATCAGATCGCAGCTGCCGACAATCGTGTCGCCTTCGCGGATCGGGACTTGCCGTAGGACGAGCGGATGGTTGGAGTAGGTCTGAAGTGCGGCGATGACATCGCGCAATCGGCCGCGCGGCTCGTCCATCCGATTGATGAAGGCCACGCAGGGCGTTCCCGAGGCCTCGATTGCGCGGAGATAGGGTGCTGCCAGAACGGCTTCATCAGGTGTCGGCGATATGCAGAGAATACAGGCGTCGCTGACGAGGAGGGCGTCCTGCGCCAAGGCCAGGGCCTCGTTTGCCCCGGGGGTGTCGATCGCACACCAAGCTTCGTCCTTGAAATCGAATTCCGTCAGGCTTGATCCATATGGAGAGGCTGACTTTCTGGGCGTTCCCTCGAGCGAGGCCAGCTTTGCGACGAGCGTCGTTTTTCCCGTCTGCGAGGGCCCAAGTACCGTGAAGCAGCGCATCGGCGATCCTCCCTGCCAAAAGCACGCATCCGAAACCAAAGAATGCCTCTAAGCGAAGAAAAGTGCCAGATAGTTGCGATCATTCTTAAATATGAGGCTTCGGTATGGTTCTCCCATGAATGTGTCGCGGTGCTCGGGTCCGTCAAGCCACTGGTAATTCCCCCGCATTTCCGCCATATACAGCCCAAACAGAGACGGACATGACACCTATGAGCGCAACGGTCGAATTCGCAAAGATGAACGGGCTTGGCAACAAGATCCTGGTCGTTGACATGCGCGGCCGTGCCGACAGGGTGACGCCTGCAGCTGCAATCGCGCTGAATGCCGAGCCGGACACGCAGTTCGACCAGATCATGGCGATCCATGATCCGAAGGCAGCGGGCACGGATGCCTGGATCGATATTCTGAACTCCGACGGTTCGAAGGCACAGGCTTGCGGCAACGGTACGCGTTGTGTCGTGCAGGCGCTCGCTTCGGAAACCGGCAAGAAGGTTTTCACTTTCCAGACGGTGGCAGGCATCCTCAATGCCGTCGAGCACGCGGATGGGACGATCTCCGTCGATATGGGTAGGCCGGTCTTCGACTGGGACAAGATCCCGCTTGCCGAGGAATTCCACGATACCAGCCGTATCGAGCTGCAGATCGGGCCGATCGACAATCCCGTGCTGCATTCGCCATCCGTCGCTTCCATGGGCAATCCGCACGCGATCTTCTGGGTGGATCGGGATGTGATGTCGTTCGATCTCGGCCGCTTCGGCCCGCTGCTCGAAAACCATCCGATGTTCCCTGAGCGCGCTAACGTCACGCTGGCACAGGTGACCTCTCCAAGTTCGATCACAACGCGCACCTGGGAGCGGGGCGCGGGACTGACGCTTGCTTGCGGTTCTGCCGCCTGTGCCACGGCCGTTTCTGCCGCCCGCACCGGCCGCACGGGGCGCGAAGTCGCTGTGAAGGTCGCAAGCAGCCCCAACCAGGGTGTGCTCACGATCGAATGGCGCGAGCGTGATGGTCACGTCATCATGACGGGCCCTGCGGAATGGGAGTGGTCCGGCACGCTCGATCCGTCGACCGGTGCGTGGTCGCGGGATGCGGCGCAGGGAGCGGAAGCGCGGTGAGCGGCGTTGAGGTCATCACCTTCGGCTGTCGTCTCAACACCTACGAATCCGAAGTGATGCGAGCGGAGGCCGAAAAGGCCGGGCTCAACAATGCCATCCTCGTAAATACCTGTGCGGTTACCGGCGAGGCTGTGCGTCAGGCTCGCCAGGCGATCCGGCGTGTACGGCGCGACAATCCTCATGCCCGTATCATTGTGACCGGCTGTGCGGCCCAGACGGAAAAAGAGACTTTCGCCGACATGGCCGAGGTCGATGCCGTCCTCGGCAACGAGGAAAAGCTGAAGAGCGCGTCCTATCGCGCCCTGCCGGATTTTGGCGTTTCGGCCGAAGAGAAGCTGCGCGTCAACGACATCATGAGCGTGCGGCAGACGGCGCCGCAGATGGTTAAGCACATCGATGGTCATGTGCGGGCTTTCATCCAGGTTCAGAATGGTTGCGACCACCGCTGCACCTTCTGCATCATTCCCTATGGCCGCGGCAATTCGCGCTCCGTGCCGATGGGGGCAGTCGTCGATCAGGCCCGCAAGCTGGTCGAAAGCGGGTACCGGGAAATTGTGCTGACGGGTGTCGATGCAACCAGCTATGGCGCCGACCTGCCCGGCGAGCCGACGCTCGGATTGCTTGCCAAGACGCTTCTGAAACAGGTGCCTGATATTCGCCGTCTGCGGCTTTCATCGATCGACAGCATCGAGGCCGACAGGCATCTGCTCGATCTGATTGCCGACGAGGCGCGGTTCATGCCGCATCTGCATCTATCGCTACAGCATGGTGACGACATGATCCTGAAGCGAATGAAGCGCCGCCATTCGAGCGCGGATGCCCTGGCTTTCGTTAACGACGTGCGCCGCCTACGACCGGACATGAGCTTCGGTGCTGATCTGATCGCCGGCTTTCCGACCGAGAGCGAAGGCATGTTCGCCAATGCCATGCGGCTGGCGGAAGAGGCCAATATCGCCCATCTCCACGTGTTCCCTTACAGCCCACGACCGGGAACACCCGCCGCGCGAATGCCGCAGCTCGATCGCGCGCTGGTCAAGGAACGGGCGGCGCGACTTCGCGCCACTGGACATCGCCTGCATCAGTCCCATCTCGACGGGATGGTCGGAACACAGCAATGGCTGCTGGTGGAAAACAACGGTTTGGCGCATACCGAGAACTTCACTCTTGTCGCAGCAGTAGGGCTTGCGCCCCGAAGCTTCGTGCAGGCTGTCATCACCGGGCACAACGGCAAACACCTCGACATGCAATTGACGGCCGCCGACGCGGCCTGAGCTTACGGAATCGTCATGGCGTTCAGTTTCATCAAAAAGGTCTTCACCTTCGGCCCAAAGCCGGAGGAAGAACACGCGCCGGAGGCGGTCGAGACGAAGGTGCTCGCATCCGAGCCGGAGCCGCATTCGCGCGAGGAAAGCCTTCCCGTTGCCGCCGACCCGGTCCTGGGAGAAGAGATGGAGACGGCCGGCGGGCCTGCCGATGACGTAGGCCAAGACGCCACCATGGAGGAGCTTGCAGAGCAGGCGGAAGCGCTTGCGCCTGATGAGGACGACGTTTCCGAGGTCCTACCGTCGGAGGTGCAGGTGGACGACATGGGCCTTGTGCCGCTCTCGCTGCTTGAAGCCGAAGCGGAGATCAATGCTCCTGCCGAAAGCGCTGCGGAAGAGCCGCTTGCTGCAACTTCGCCCCTGCATTCGGAGATCGGCGAGCAGGCAGAAGAGGAACATGTTGCGGAAGTAGCGTCGGCCAGCGAAACCGAAGAGACGTCCTCGGCTGCAGAGTTTGCGGAGGAAGCCGACGCGGAACAGCAGCCCGTCGCCGATCGGGCCTCTCCCGCCGAACAAGAGACATCTGCGCCGGCGGAGGATGACGCTTCCGGTGATGCCTCCGCCGCTCCCGTTCTTCCAAAGGGATTTGCCACCGGTCCCGCCGCTTTCGAGGCCGCGCCTCTGGTGTCAGCGCCAAAACTTTCCTGGTTCCAGCGCCTGCGCGCCGGCCTTGCCCGCACTTCGTCGCAGCTCACCGGCCAAATCGCGGCCCTCTTCACCAAGCGCAAGCTCGATGATGATACGCTGCAGGATCTCGAGGATCTGCTGATCCAAGCCGATCTTGGCGTCGAGACGGCGATGCGCGTCACTGATACGCTGGCCTCCGAGCGCTACGGCAAGGACGTCACCGGCGAGGATGTCAGTCGCATCATGGCGAGCGAGATCGCCAAGGTGCTGAAGCCTGTCGCGAAGCCGTTGCAGCTCGATCTCAGCCACAAGCCGCATGTCATCCTGGTCGTCGGCGTCAACGGTACTGGCAAGACCACGACGATCGGCAAGCTGGCGGCCAAGCTTTCTGGCGCCGGGCTAAAGGTCATGGTGGCTGCCGGCGACACCTTCCGTGCCGCTGCCATCGAGCAGTTGAAGATCTGGGCCGACCGCACCAAGTCGGAGTTCATCGGTACCAAGCTCGGCGCCGATGCGGCGGGTCTTGCCTATGACGCCTTCGAGCAGGCCAAGGCGAAGAAGTGCGATGTGCTGATCATCGATACAGCCGGCCGCCTGCAGAACAAGGCGGAGCTGATGGCCGAACTCGAGAAGATCGTTCGTGTTCTCGGCAAGCTCGATCCGGATGCGCCGCATACGGTGCTGCAGACGCTTGACGCGACGACGGGGCAGAACGCCCTGTCGCAGGTGGAGATCTTCCGCAACGTGGCCGGGGTCAACGGGCTGATCATGACAAAGCTCGACGGCACGGCGCGGGGCGGCATTCTCGTGGCGATCTCCGCCAAGCACAAGCTGCCGGTCTATTTCATCGGTGTCGGCGAAGGTGTCGAAGATCTAGAGCCTTTCGAGGCGGAGGATTTTGCCCATGCCATTGCCGGGCTCGGTCAATAATGCCACAGATATGCCGACAAGCGCGGGCAAGCGTCTCGTGTTCACAAACGGATTTGAGATAGCATGACGACAGAGAGCGATATCACCCCAAGCGCGGCCGACCGGCATCACCCGATGCTGAAGCTGGCGCTGGAGCTTGGCCCGCTGCTGATCTTCTTTTTCGCCAACCTGCGCGGCGCGTGGCTGGTCGAGCGGTTTCCGGCTCTGTCGGAGCTCGGCGGACCACTATTCGTGGCAACGGCCCTCTTCATGGCGGCAACGGTGATCTCGCTGATCGTCTCGAAGGTCGTGCTCGGGCATCTGCCGATCATGCCGTTCGTCTCGGGGATCGTGGTCGTCATCTTCGGATCGCTGTCGATCTATCTGCAGAACGAAACCTTCATCAAGATGAAGCCGACCATCGTCAACGCACTGTTCGGCGTTGCGCTGCTTGGCGGCCTAGCTTTCGGCAAATCGTTGCTCGGCTACGTCTTCAACGCGGCCTTCCAGCTTGATGCCGAGGGTTGGCGGAAGCTGACCATCCGCTGGGGCGTCTTTTTCCTTTTCCTCGCAGTGCTGAATGAAGTCATCTGGCGCAATTTCTCTGATGATTTCTGGGTTGCCTTCAAGGTCTGGGGGACAATGCCCATAACCATCATCTTCACGCTTGCGCAGATGCCGTTGATTATGAAGCATACGGTCACACCGGCGGGAGAGACCGAGAGTTGACGACACTGGATACGGCAGACAGAGCGAAGCATCAAACATTCTGGTTGGCTGCGTGCATTGCGGTTCTGCTGATCCAGATCATCGCCGAATACATGATGGGCCGCACCCCCATCTGCACCTGCGGATATGTCAAACTATGGGAAGGCACCGTCAACTCCAGCGGTAACTCCCAGCATATTTCCGATTGGTACACGCCGTCGCACATCATTCACGGCTTCATTTTCTACGGCATCGCGCACCTTGTTCTGCGCGGAAGGCCGATCGCCATGCGGCTGCTTTTGGCGCTGATGATCGAATCCGGCTGGGAACTGCTGGAAAATTCGCCTTTGATCATCGACCGCTATCGAACGGCGACGATCTCGCTCGACTACTATGGCGACAGCATCTTGAACTCGTCGATGGACACAGTCTTCATGGTCGTCGGGTTCTTCTTCGCCTCGCGGGCGCCCGTTGTACTGACGATCGCGATCGCGATTTTCTTCGAGTTGTTCACCGGTTATGTCATTCGTGACAACCTGACACTCAACGTACTGATGCTGATTTGGCCCATTGAGGCGATCAAGACCTGGCAAGGCGGGATCTAGTCAGGACGCCGGCTTGGCCAGCGCCTTCTCCATGGCCGGGAAAAGCCGTTCCTTCAGGCTGACTTCGTCGAACGGGCCGACCCGCTTGTAGAGGATCGTGCCGTCGGGAGCGACGAGATAGCTCTCCGGGATGCCGTAGACACCCCAATCGATAGCTGCCTGCCCCTTGGGATCAACACCGATCGCGGCAAAGGGATTGCCAAGTTCGCCGAGAAAGCGAAGTGCGTTGTCGTTTTTGTCCTTGTAGTTGATGGCAACCACGTTGAGGCGGCCGTCCTTTGCCAGCTCCTTCAAGATCGGATGCTCTTCGCGACAGGGAATGCACCACGAGGCGAAAACGTTGACGAGCGTCAGTTTGCCCTTGATGGCACTGTCGGTCAGTGGCGGAAGGTTGGCGCCCTCGAGTGGCGCAAGGTTCAGCACCGGCGCCTTCGTGCCGATCAGGGCCGACGGGATTTCCGAGATATCCTTGCCGTGGACGTCCTGATCGTAGAGCATCTTTGCTGCGGTGGCTGCGATGCCGGCAAAGACGATCAACGGGATCAAGGCGACCGCGTAGCGCCCAAATCCGCGCTTGGCGCGGCTCGTTTCTGGTGCGGTGCTCATTCGCCGTCCTTTGCTCGCGCCGAGCGGCGACGGATACCGGAGGCTTCGAGGGCTGCCAGTTCCTGACGGCGCGCGCGCCCGTCAGCCCAAGTCCAAAGGGTGGCCGCTGCCGTGACAAGGGCGGCAAAGCCGTAGGCGCCGTAGACATAGAAAGCGTGTGTCATGGCTATCCCTCGCGGCTCGCCAAGCGTGCCGCCATACGACGCTGGGCGGTGACGCGGCGGCGCCAGATTTCGTTGCGCATAGCCATGATGTGCAGCGTGAAGAAGAGCGCGGTGAATGCAACGGCCATCACCAGCAGTGGCCGCAGAAACTCCGGATCGATGGCTGGACCGTCGAGGCGCAGAACGCTCGCGGATTGATGCAGGGTGTTCCACCAATCGACCGAGAACTTGATGATCGGGATGTTGACGAAGCCAACGAGGATCAGGATGGCGCTGACGCGGGCCGCCTTCGATGGGTCGTCGATCGCGCGATTGAGGGCGATGAGCCCGAGATACATCAGGAACAGAATGAAGACGGACGTGAGCCGCGCATCCCAGACCCACCAGGCGCCCCACATCGGCTTGCCCCAGAGGGAACCGGTCACAAGGGCAATCAGCGTGAAGGCGGCGCCGAGCGGGGCTGCGGCCTTTGCCGATACATCCGCCAGCGGATGGCGCCAGACCAGTGTGCCGATCGCCGAAATGCTCATGATCGTATAGCCCATCATCGCCAGCCAGGCGGCCGGCACGTGGATATACATGATGCGAACCGTTTCGCCCTGCTGGTAGTCGCCTTCGGTCGTGAAGCTGAGATACAGCCCCACGATAAAACAGAGGGCCGTGAAACCAGCCATCCAGGGAAGGATGCGTGCAGCCAGCGCCAGAAACCGCGTCGGGTTGGCGAGGTCGCTGAATTTCGTGATGGCAAGGCTCGTTTCGTTCATGCCGTTTCCTTACCGCGATATGCCTGATGCCGCAATCGAGCGCTCCATCAATCCGACGTGTTACGCAGCGCCAATGCCGCCGCCGCCGGACCGATGACGGCGAAGAACAGCGTGAGCGCGATCAGGATGAGGAAAGGCGGCAGAAAGGGCGATGGCCCCTCGACCGCCGCATAAGTGGCGCTGACGCCGAAGATCAGCACGGGGATGGTCAGTGGCAGCACCAGGATCGAGACCAGCAGACCACCGCGCGGCAGGGCGACGGCAACGGCTGCACCAACCGCGCCGATGAAGGTAATCGCGGGCGAACCAACGAGCAGCGTCAGCATCGTCGCGCCGATTGCCGTCTCGCTCATATTCATGAACAGGCCGAGCAGCGGCGAGGCGATGACCAGCGGCAGGCTGGTGGCGATCCAGTGTGCCAGGCACTTGACCAGCACCGTCAGGACGAGCGGCGTCTCCTGCATCAACATGAGATCGAGCGAGCCATCGTCGCGTTCGGCCTGAAACAGGCGGTCAAGGCCGAGAAGCGCGGCAAGCAGTGCACCGATCCACACAATTGCCGGGCCGATGCGGGACAGCAGCGCTAGATCGGGCCCAACACCGAAGGGTATGACTGCGACGACGGTCAGGAAAAAGAGAACGCCGATCAGCGCACCGCCGCCGGCCCGAATGGAGAGTTTGAGGTCGCGCAGGAGAAGGGCTGTCATGCCCACACCCCCGGTCCGGCGTGGGCAAATCCCGCCATCCGCAATTCCCGCGCGCCTTCCAGTCCTAACGGCTGGTGGGTCGCTGCGAGCACGATTCCGCCTTTGCGCCGATGCGCTTCGATAAGCTCTGTAAAGAGGCGGTCGCCGCTTGTGTCCAGTGCAGAGGTCGGTTCATCGAGGATCCAGACCGGCCGGTGGGCGATAAGCAGCTTGGCGAAGGCAAAGCGGCGTTGCTGGCCAGCCGAAAGGTAGCCGAAAGGGAGGTGCGTGATCCCTGCGAGCCCGACGGCCTCGGCAGCCTCGTCTATGGAAACGGCCGAAGCGCCGTGCGTATCTCCAAGAAAGCGGCGCCAGAAGTCGAGGTTTTCGGCGACTGTCAACTCGCTTTTCATCGCATTGCGGTGGCCGAGATAGTGGCTGATTTCGCCGACACGCCGGAGAGTGTTGCCATGCGAATCAGTTAAGCTCACCGAGCCTCTTTCCTGACGCAGCAGACCGGCGACGACACGCAGCAAAGTTGACTTTCCTGATCCATTTTTACCTGTCAAAACTAGCGCTTCACCTGATTCCAGGCGAAAGGACACGCCCTCGAAAATCAGGTCTTCTCCCCGGCGCGCGGCCAGATTGGCCGCCTCGAGGTGCATGACTTTTCCGTGGTTTAATTTTTCAGTCATCGCAATGCAAAAAAATCCGAAATGGGTCACGCACTCTCTGGCACCTTTCTTAGAAATTATCTATAAGACCCGCAACCACGCCAGCGGTCGGCGTGAATTTCATCCTTGCGCCGAACATGGGCTTCGCTCCACGTGCGGACAGCGGAAATGGCCGTACCCGCATCCTGATGTGCATTACGTGCATAGGCGTCCGCACGATTGTGTTCGCTATCAGAAACGGGGTCTCTCGTGTCTAAATCTCTTGACAGCTTCAATTGTCGTTCCACGCTCACCGTGAACGGTAAGGACTACGTCTATTTCAGCCTGCCCAAGGCTGAGGCGAATGGCCTGCCGGGTGTTTCGAAGCTCCCTTACTCGATGAAGGTTCTGCTCGAGAACCTGCTGCGCTTCGAAGACGGCCAGTCAGTGACCAAGGAACACATTCTGGCCGTTGCGGAATGGCTCAATAACAAGGGTGCTGTCGAAAACGAAATCGCCTATCGCCCGGCGCGCGTGCTGATGCAGGACTTCACCGGCGTTCCCGCCGTCGTCGACCTTGCCGCGATGCGTGACGCGATGGTTTCGCTCGGCGGCGATCCCGAGAAGATCAACCCGCTGGTTCCCGTCGACCTCGTTATCGACCACTCCGTCATCGTCGACGAATTCGGCACGCCGCAGGCTTTCGCCAAGAACGTCGAGCTGGAGTACCAGCGCAACGGCGAACGCTACCGCTTCTTGAAGTGGGGTCAGCAGGCGTTCAAGAACTTCCGCGTCGTTCCTCCAGGCACCGGGATCTGTCACCAGGTCAACCTCGAATATCTCGGCCAGACCGTCTGGACCAAGGAAGAGGACGGCGAGACGATCGCTTATCCGGATACCTGCGTTGGCACCGACTCTCATACGACGATGATCAATGGTCTCGGCGTTCTCGGCTGGGGCGTCGGCGGTATCGAAGCCGAAGCCGCAATGCTCGGCCAGCCGGTCTCGATGCTCCTGCCTGAAGTCATCGGCTTCAAGCTCACCGGCAAGCTCAAGGAAGGCGTCACGGCGACCGACCTCGTGCTGATGGTCGTGCAGATGCTGCGCAAGAAGGGCGTCGTTTCCAAGTTCGTCGAATTCTTCGGCCCGGGCATGGACAACATGCCGCTCGCCGACCGCGCGACGATCGGCAACATGGGTCCGGAGTACGGCGCGACCTGCGGCTTCTTCCCGGTCGATGGCGAAACCATCAACTACCTCAACATGTCGGGCCGCGCCAAGGACCGTATCGCCCTGGTCGAAGCCTATTCGAAGGCGCAGGGCATGTGGCGCGAAGGCGACGGTTCGGACCTCGTCTTCACCGATACGCTGGAACTCGACCTCGGCGACGTCGTGCCTGCCATGGCCGGCCCGAAGCGTCCGGAAGGCCGCATCCCTCTCGAAAGCATCGCCTCCGGCTTCGCTGGCTCAATGGACACCGACTACAAAAAGCCCGGCCAGCTCTCCAACCGCTACGCGGTGGAAGGCACCGATTTCGACCTCGGCCATGGCGACGTTGCCATTGCGGCTATCACGTCCTGCACCAACACCTCCAACCCGTCGGTTCTAATCGCCGCCGGCCTTCTCGCCCGCAACGCCGTTGCCAAGGGCCTGAAGTCCAAGCCGTGGGTCAAGACCTCGCTTGCACCGGGATCGCAGGTCGTCGGCGAATACCTGGCCAAGTCCGGCCTGCAGGCTGACCTCGACAAGCTTGGCTTCAACCTCGTCGGCTTCGGCTGCACGACCTGCATCGGCAATTCCGGCCCGCTGCCGGCGCCGATCTCGAAGACGATCAACGACAAGGGGCTCATCGTTTCGGGCGTTCTGTCGGGCAACCGCAACTTCGAAGGCCGCATCTCTCCCGACGTTCAGGCGAACTACCTGGCGTCTCCGCCGCTGGTCGTCGCCTACGCGCTTGCCGGTACGGTCCAGAAGGACCTGACCACGGAGCCGATCGGTGAAGACCAGGACGGCAACCCGGTGTTCCTCAAGGACATCTGGCCGACGTCGCACGAAGTTCAGGACTTCATCCAGAAGTACGTTACCCGCGAACTCTATGAGACGAAGTACGCTGACGTCTTCAAGGGCGACGAGAACTGGCAGGCGGTGCAGGTTCCTCCGGGCCAGACCTATGCCTGGGACGACAACTCGACTTACGTTCAAAACCCGCCTTACTTCGTCGGCATGGGCAAGAAGGGCACCGGCACTTCGGATATCAAGAATGCCCGTGTTCTCGGCCTCTTCGGTGACAAGATCACAACAGACCATATCTCCCCGGCCGGCTCGATCAAGGCAGCATCGCCTGCGGGTTCCTACCTTCTCGGCAACGGCGTCGCCGTTGCGGACTTCAATCAGTACGGCACGCGTCGCGGCAACCATGAAGTGATGATGCGCGGCACCTTCGCCAACATCCGCATCCGCAACCACATGCTCGGCCCGAACGGCAAGGAAGGCGGTTACACCATCCGCTATCCGTCGAAGGAAGAGGAATCGATCTACGACGCGGCCATGCAGTACAAGGCCGAAGGCGTTCCGCTCGTCATCTTCGCCGGTGTCGAGTACGGCAACGGCTCGTCCCGCGACTGGGCCGCAAAGGGCACCAACCTTCTCGGCGTCAAGGCCGTGATCGCCCAGTCCTTCGAGCGTATTCACCGCTCGAACCTGGTCGGTATGGGCGTCATCCCCTTCGTCTTCGAAGAGGGAACGACCTGGGCAAGCCTTGGTCTCAAGGGCGACGAACTCGTCACCATCGAAGGCCTGGAAAACATCAAGCCGCGCGAAAAGAAGATCGCCAAGATCGTCTATGGCGATGGCACCGTGAAGGAAGTTCCGCTGCTGTCGCGCGTCGATACACTCGACGAAGTGGTCTACCTCAACAATGGCGGCATCCTGCAGACGGTTCTGCGAGATCTCGCTGCCTGATTGTTAACAGACTTGCATGACAATGACCGCCGGAAAGAGATTTCCGGCGGTTTTTGTTTGAGCGCAAGGTATTGGATGTCTGCTCACGACGATGTGTTTCAGCTTGGCTTCCACGAAGCTTTGCCTCACCCGTTCGTGACTTTCCGTTTCGACCGAGAACCACTATCTCTACGCTCAGACATCGGACCTGCGGCGAAGCGTGGCGGTAGGTGCGGAAGAAAAGGTGCATGAATGTCCCCGCGGTTTCTGATTTCTCTGGTTGCAGGTGTGGCGCTTGCCGGCCCACTTTTTGCCCAGGACGCGCCGAAAGGTGTGGTTGAACTTTTTACCTCGCAGGGATGTTCTTCTTGTCCTCCAGCCGATGCAGCTTTCCGTAAGCTCGTCGAGGCCGGGGGCGTTATCGCTCTTGCCTATCACGTTGACTACTGGAACTACATGGGATGGGCCGACACGCTGAGTTCCAAGGAAAATACCGAGCGGCAGTATGGTTATGCGCAGGCGATGGGCCGTGCCAACGTCTATACGCCGCAGGTCATCATCAATGGCCGCGACCACGTTGCAGGTGCCGATCTCGGCGCGATCAATAAGAAGATCGATGGCTATGCAGCTGAAGGTATGGGGCTGTCAGTGCCGGTGAAGGCACAGATGCGCGGCGACCAACTCGAGATTAAGATCGGCGCAGGACAGGGCAAAGCCAATGTCGTCATGGTCTACTTCAACCGTGAGAAAACCATTGAGGTCGAGAAGGGCGAAAACAGCGGCAAGAAGATCGCCTACCTAAACAGTGTTGCAGACGTGGAAACCGTCGGCATGTGGGAGGGCAAGGAAACGAGCTTGACGCTGCCGGCAAGCGTGATGCAGAAGCCAGATCTTGAGGGCTGCGCGATTTTACTTCAATCCTCCACCGCCGATGGCAAACCATCCGCGATCCTCGGAGCGACGGTCGTCATGGCCGGGAAGAACATCTGACCATTTCATCTGCTTGCGCGGATGGAAACGGGGCGGCCCGGCTGATCGTATTCGGGGCTGGGGTTAAGGTCGATACGGTCAGCCGGGCCCTTTGGCGCGCTGGCGCCAAACTCGCACGCAACCTTTTCAGCAGACCGAATCTGGCAAAAAGATCATGCGCAATTCGTGTGCAACGCGGGTCCGAACGGCCCCGCGGCGCAGTCGTGAGGGAATTTCCCTTGCAAATGAGGCGCTGTTTTGACTGAATTGCGGCACTCGGGAGATTGCACAGACTATGATTAATGTGACTGATCGCCTGCTTGCAATTTATAAACGCTAAGGCAAACTGTCATTCACCTGTCACAAGCGGAGGCACAGGGAGACTGATGACAGATCAGCAGGATTTGCGGCACGGCGAGAGCCGGTTAGCCGAGAACAGTTCCTCAGTCGTCGTAGATCTCAAGGAATATAAGCAGAGCAGGGACCCAGCGCCGGTCACGTTCCACCGACGCGAGCTCGATGCGATTTTGTGGATTTATGGCCGCATGGTTGGCGAGGGTGACTGGCGTGACTATGCGATTGATCACCTGAAAGACCGCGCCATCTTCTCGGTTTTCAAGCGATCGGGCGAAATGCCGCTCTTTCGTATCGAGAAGAATCCAAAGCTCGCCGCCAAGCAGGGGGCCTACTGCGTTATCAATACGCACGGTGTCATCTTGAAGCGCGGACACGAGCTGCAGCAGGTTTTGAAGGTCTTCAATAAGGTTCTGAAGCTCGTCGAGAAGTGAACCCTGTCACACCTTGAACAGCGTGCCTGGATAGACAGAGGGATCGGGGTCGGTGGCCGCGCCTTCGCCCAGAGCGCGCTGCATCATCATTGTGTCAAGCCAACGGCCGTGCTTGTAGCCAGTTCCTTTCAGGCGGCCGGTTTCCTCAAAGCCCAGTGCCTGATGCAAGGCGATCGACGCCGGATGCGCGCCGCCGATCACGGCCACCATCTGGCGAAAGCCGAGATCTGTGCAACGTCGGATCAGTTCGGCGAGCAACCGCCTTCCAATTCCCCTGCCGCGCGCTTCCGGTCCCAGGTAGATCGAATCCTCGACGATCCAGCGGTAGGCTGGGCGTGTGCGGAAGGCTGAGGCATAGGCGTAACCGAGCAAGTTGCCATCCTCACCGATCGCGGCGATGTAGGGATAGCTCTGACCGGTGATTGCGGAAAATCGTGCCGCCATCTCGCTCTGCTGCGGCGGGACGATCTCGTAGCTTGCGACACCATTCAGGACGGATTCGCGATAGATGGCGGTGATGGCGGGGAGGTCGGATGAGGAAGCGTCGCGGAGGAAGATGGGCATGCGGTCGGCCGGGCGGGTATGAACAATGGACTCTTCCAGAAATCATTCTCCGCATGACCAGGCAACAAAAAAGGCGGCCGAAGCCGCCTTTTTTGATACATCCCCGTTCCTTACTTGCGGTCGCCCATGAACTGCAGCAGGAACATGAAGAGGTTGATGAAGTCGAGATACAGGGTTAGCGCACCCATGATCGCCTTGCGGCCGGCTACTTCTGCGCCGTCGGCTTCGTAATACAGTTCCTTGATGCGCTGCGTATCGTAGGCGGTCAGGCCTGCGAAGATCAGCACGCCGATCACAGAGACCGCGAACTGAAGGGCGGACGATGCCAGGAAGATGTTCACGATCGACGCGATGATCAGGCCGAAAAGGCCCATGATCAGGAACGAGCCCATCGCGGAGAGATCACGCTTGGTCGTGTAGCCGTACAGCGAGAGCGCGCCAAAGGAGGCTGCGGTCACGAAGAACGTCTGTGTAATGCTCGACTGTGTGTAGACCAGGAAGATGGACGCGAGCGAGAGCCCCACCAGCGCGGCGTAGACCCAAAAGGTCGTTTGCGCGGCGGCAACGCTCATCCGGTTAATCCTGAAGCTCAGGAAGAACACGGCAGCCAGCGGTGCAAGGATGACCACCCAGCGGAGCGGCGACTGGAAAAGCAATACGCCAAACTGCGTCAGTTGGCCGTCCTGGACGGCGAAATTGAAGCCCAGATAAGCGGCTACACCCGTGATCGCCAGACCCAGCGCCATCAGGTTGTAGACCTTGAGCATATAGCTGCGTAGGCCCTGGTCGATCATCTCGCCGGTCTGAACGCGGCCTTGGTAATTACGAAGGTCAGCCATAGTTTCCTCTTACAAGCTCCGGTGTGGACACGGTGGCGGGCGCGAAACCCGGGCGCCGCTGCGGAGCCCAGCATGCCTGCACACAATATGAGCCTTTCGGCTTTCGCAAACAAGGCCCTTGCAACCCGGGATCGGGTTAAATCGCCGTAAGGTGAAGGAAATTTCTCTGTTTGGTCAATCAGAGTTCGCGCAAAACGGGTGCCGCCTTCTGCCCCAGGATGCGCCAGGTTCCGATGAGACCGATACCGACTGTCAGTACCAAAGCAGTCACGAGCGTCAGGCCGGCGACATCGGGCAGGAAGTGCGAGGAGATGCGCATGATCCGGGCGGTGATGAACCAGGCCGCGATGCCGCCGGCGAAGAGGGCAAAGACTGCGGTCGCAGCGCCAAGGATAAGGTACTCGTAGCAGAAGGCGCGGATCAGCATTCGCCGCGTCGCGCCGAGTGTCTTAAGAACGACCGCATCATGGGTGCGAGCGCGATTGCCAGCAGCCAGAGCGCCGGCAAGAACAAGCACCGAGGCGATAAGTGCAACGGAGGCGGCGGCGCGGATCGCCGTCGCCAGCTGCCCCACCAGTGTGTTGACGATGTCGATCGCATCCTTGACCCGCACGCTGGTGATTGTCGGATAGGTATTTGTCACGGATTTGAGGATCGTGGCCTCCTGGCTAGAGGTCGCCGTCGGGTCAGTGAGCGTCGCCAGCCAGGCGTGCGGGGCGCCGCGGAACGTATTGGGCGAGAACACCATCACGAAGTTGATGGAAAGCGATTCCCACTCGACCTTGCGCAGATTGGCGATCTGGGCGGTGATGTTACGCCCAAGCACGTTAACGGTGACGGTGTCGCCGATCTTCAAGCCGAGTTCTGCGGCCTCCTCGGCTGAAAAGGAGACAAGCGGCTCGCCGCTGTAATCCTTCGGCCACCAGGAACCTTCGGTCAACGACGCATTTTCCGGCAGTGTTTCCGAATAGGTAATGCCGCGGTCGCCACGCAGCACCCACTGGCCGCCCGGCGGAACCTTCCGCTTCGTCACGTCCTCGCCGTTGAAGGCGAGGATGCGCCCGCGCAGCATAGGCACTTCGACCAGTTTGCCATCCGGGGAACCGGCTTTAACGACGCTACGGAATTTCTCGAGTTCCGACCCCTGAATGTCGACGAAGAAGAAATTCGGTGCGCCAGCGGCCATGCGTCCGGTTAATTGCTGACGCATGTTTCCGTCGATCAGCGTGAGGGTGACAAGCAGTGCAAGGCCAAGACCGAGCGACAGGACGACGGAAGGCGTCAGTGCGCCGGGCCGATGGATGTTACCGATTGCGAGGCGCAAGGCTGGCGAATTGACGCGTGGACTGCGACGCGCGAGCCAAGCAATGCCGGCCGCGACAAGCCGCAGGATCACAAAGGCGAAGGCGATTGCCCCGACAAAGACGACCGCGATGAAGCCATCATAAGCCGTTAGGATCGCGAGACCGGCGAGGGCGAGGAGAAAGACCGCTGCTAGAAGAATATAGGGCCAGGATGGCAAGCCCCGCGCTTCGAAACCCTGCTCGCGGAAGAGCGCAGTTGCCGGAACCTCGCGGGAATGTCCGAGCGGCATGATGGCAAAGGCCAGTGTTGTCAAAATGCCGAAAACGACCGCGAGGGCCAAGGGCTCGGGATAGAAAGTCAGATCGGTGGAAACAGGCAAGAATTGCGCAAGAAATTGCGACGCCGCGATTGGCGCCAGCGCTCCGATGATGAGCCCGATGACCATGCCGCCGAGCGCAATGATGGCGATCTGGAAAAGGTAGATCAGGACTACGGTCGCCGCCGGCGCGCCAAGGCACTTGAAGGTTGCGATCGTCGTCCGCTTGGAATCGAGGAAAGCTCGCACGGCGTTTGCGACGCCGACACCACCGACGATCAGGGCCGTCAGTCCGACCAGTGTCAGGAACTGCGAAAATCGTTCAATGTTCTCGGTCAGCGAAGGGGCTGCCCGGTCGCTGGTGCGAATCGACCAGCCGGCGGACGGAAATGCCTTCGCAGCCCGATCCCGGATCGCGGATCTCTCGGCGGGGTCGTCCATGCGAATCTTGTAAACGTGCTCGACCAGGCTGCCGGTCTGGATGAGGCCGGATGCCTTGAGCGCGTCCCTGCTCACGAGGAGCCGGGGTGCGAAGCCGAAACCTTCCGAAACCGCGTCAGGTTCGGTCTTGATCGTGCCGGTGACGTTCAGAATGACATTGCCGAGGAGGATCTCGTCGCCAATGGAGAGGCCAAGTCGCTCGAGCAGAAGCGGCGCGGCCACTGCGCCATAGGTACCGCTCTGCCCGGACAGAAGCGCGTGCAACGGATAGTTCGGTTCGGCCTCGAAGGTACCGTAGAGTGGGTAGGCGCCGTCGACCGCCTTGACTTCGACTAGAGCCTGATCCGAGCCGTCGGGCTTGCGTGCCATCGAGCGCAGGCCAGTCGACGTCGACACCTTTCCGAAGCCGCGCAGGAAATCCATTTCGGCGTCAGTCGCCTCGCGGTTGTTAAGCTCGAAGCGCACGTCGCCGGCAAGAATCTCCTGACCCTGCGTGGCGATCGTGTCAGTGATCGACTGCGAAACCGAATTGACCGCCGCAATGGCGCCGGTGCCGAGAGCGATACAGGCGAGAAAGATATAGAAGCCGCCGAGCCCGCCGCGAAGTTCGCGAAGCGCGAGACGAAAGGCAAGGGAGACACGCGGGGTCAGCAATCTCATGCAATCGCTGCCTCGGGCTGCACAGGCGCGCTATCGCCCTCGATTTGTCCCGAACGAACCCGAATCTGCCTGGAGCAGCGTTTGGCAAGGGCGGTGTCATGGGTGACAAGCAGCAGCGTCATCCCGCGCTCTGTCTGCTTCGAAAACAGAAGATCTGCAATCTGGCGGCCGGTGTCGGTGTCGAGGTTGCCGGTCGGTTCGTCGGCAATCAGCAATGCCGGCGAGGGTGCGAGGGCGCGTGCAATTGCCACGCGTTGCTGCTCGCCGCCGGAGAGCTGGCCAGGATAGTGGTTCAATCGATCGCCAAGACCGACGGATTTCAATTCGCGACGTGCGATTTCGAAGGGATTGGAAAGGTTGGCAAGCTCCAGCGGCACCGCGACGTTCTCCAACGCCGTCATGTTGGCTATTAGGTGGAAAGATTGGAAGACGATGCCGATGTTACGCCCACGGAAGTCGGCCACTTCGTCTTCACTCAGAGCATGCAATGGTGTGCCGCTGACATTGATCTCGCCACTATCGAGTTTCTCAAGCCCTGCAAGCACCATCAGCAATGTCGATTTGCCGGAGCCCGACGGCCCTACGATGCCGACCGACTCCCCGGCGGCAATCGTCAGATCGATGCCTTTCAGCACATGGACGGAGGCGGCGGCGCTGCCAAGCGTCAAATCGGCGCGCTTCAACTCGATGATGGTTTTTGCCAACAGTATTCGCCCTATATAGATGCCGATCGTCTTGCCAATCTAGGGAAAGCGGAATGAGATTTAAAGTTGCCGGCCTTCACATCGCCGTCATTGTTGCCTCGCTGATGTTCTCAGTCACAGCCAATGCAAGGACAATCAGCCTTGTCGGCTTTGGGGACAGCCTGATGGCAGGCTACCAGCTTCCTCCCGGCGACGGGTTTCCAGAAAAACTGCAAGCAGCTCTGAAAGCCAAAGGGGTCGATATATCGATCGCCAATGCGGGGGTCTCCGGGGACACGACGACCGGCGGTCTGGCACGAATCGATTGGTCGGTTCCCGACGGTACCGATGGCGTAATTCTCGAACTCGGCGGCAATGATGCACTGCGTGGCATCCCTCCCGAAGAAAGTGAAAAGAATCTCGACCAGATGATTGTCCGGCTAAAGGAACGCGGCATTGCCGTTCTTCTTGTCGGTATACTGGCGCCGCCGAACATGGGTGGCGACTATGCCGCACGCTTCAATGCGATCTACCCGAAACTCGCGCAAAAACATGGTGTTGCGCTCTATCCCTTCTTTCTCGACGGCGTCGCCCTTGCGGCTGGTTTGAAGCTCGAAGATGGGATGCACCCCAACAGCAAGGGGGTCGATGTGATGGTCGAAAAGATGGAGCCGGCTATCACGCAATTCTTGGGAACGATTTCTACTGTGAAGAATTAGGGGCTTGCACAGGTGCCCAATGCGTGATTCCGTGTGAGCACCTGCAATAGATTCGGGGAGTGCTCGTTATGCCGAGACTGTTTACCGCCCTCGAAATTCCGCGCAATGTCGCGATGAGCCTCTCATTGCTGCGCGGTGGTCTCCCTGGTGCAAGATGGATTGATGTGGAAAATTACCACATCACTTTGCGGTTCATCGGCGATGTCGATGGACGGACGGCAGACGAAATTGTCGATCGGCTTGACCGCATCGACCGCCCCGAATTCCAGATCCGCCTTGATGGTATCGGCGCATTCGGATCCAAGAAGCCGCATTCGGTCTGGGCCGGCGTCTCGCCTTCGCCGGAGATGTATGCGCTTCAAGCGGAAATCGAGCGGATCTGCCAGCGCATCGGATTGCCGCCGGATCCTCGCAAGTTCACGCCGCATGTCACGCTGGCGCGGCTGAAATCGTCGCGGGTCGATGATGTGGTGCATTACCTCGCTGGCCGCGGCAACTTTCAGACCTCGGCCTTCACTGTTCCCCGCTTCGTCCTGCTGTCATCGAGGGAATCGGTTGGCGGCGGGCCTTACCTCACGGAAGAGGTCTTCCCGCTCCACGAGGCATTGTCTGTGCCCAGCGCCTCCAGCAGCTTCCTGCAGCCGGTAAAGAGCCTAGCGTAGACAAGTTCGAACTCGTCCCTGCTGCCGTAGTATGGGTCGGGTATATCCTCGCCGGTTTCGAGCGCAAACTCGCCGAACAGGCGGATGTTTGTGGCTTCCGGGCGCATCCGATGCAGTTCGGCGATATTTACGCGATCCATCGCGAGTATCAGGTCGCAATGGCTGAAATCCTCCGTCGTTATCCGACGGGCGCGTTGTCGGGAGATGTCTATCCCGTGACCTCTGGCTGTTGCGATCGAACGCCGATCCGGATGCTCGCTCTCGTGCCCGCCACCGGTGCCGGCCGAATCGATTTCGAAACAATCAGCCAGACCAGCGGCGTCGACAAGATGCGAGAAGATACCCTCGGCAAGGGGAGAACGGCAGATATTGCCCATGCAAACAAACAGGATGCTAATGCGTTTCATCTGTGGTCCATGATGGAAAGAGGAGGGACAATCGCATGAAACGGGAAAAACTGGAACGGCAAGCCATCGCCGCCGAACTTGCCAAGCTTGACGGCTGGTCGCTCAATGACACTGGCACGTCGATATCGCGAAGCTTCAAGTTTCGCAATTTCGTCGAGGCTTTCGGCTTCATGACGGAAGCGGCGCTTGCGGCAGAACGGCTCAATCATCATCCGGAATGGTTCAATGTCTATTCGCGCGTCGAGGTGAAACTCAACACCCATGATGCCGGCGGCCTGACCGAGCTTGACTTCCGGCTAGCGGCAGCGATGGAGAAGGCGGCAGCACGCCGGCTTGATTGAATCCGGTACAGCCATCACATATGTGCGCGTGAACGAAAGGACCAATCGGGATGGACGACGTCAAATTCGGTGAGATCCTTCTGCCGGGCGACGATGATACGCAAAGCCGGCGCGAACAGACTGTGCGCAAGAAATTCTGGCCGACCTTCAAGAAGGCCGTGCGGCAGATTCCCTTCGCGCGCGATGTCGTCGCCGCATTCTACTGCGCGATGGATCCGCAGACGCCGACAAGGGTGCGCGGCGTGCTTCTGGCTGCGCTTGCTTATTTCGTCATGCCAATCGATATGATCCCTGATGTTTTTGCCGTGATCGGGTTTTCGGACGACGTGGCAGTCCTCTCCGCCGCCTTCGCAATGGTCAGCAGGCACCTGCAGCCGAGGCACTATGAGGCAGCGGACCGTGCGCTCGCCGACAAGCCTGAAGGCATGAAGACGATCTAGCCGCGTCAGGCGCTTTCAGCCTCAAGGGCCTTCCGGAGCTTTCCGAAGGCAAGCCGGATACGGGACTTTACGGTGCCGAGCGGCAAGCCCGTCGCCTCAGCAATCTGCGAATGGGATTGGCCGAGAAAGAACGCGGCGCGGAGCATTTCGCGTTGCTCTTCGGGGAGCTGGCTGACGGCTTTGCGCACATGGGCGTCTCGATCGTCGTTGGCGAGAATTTCGTCGGCGGCAATTTCGGCGACCGGTTGCAATGCCGGGTCTGCACCATCCAGGATGCGGGTCCTCGCGCGGCGCTGAAGATCGATCCGGCGATTGCGGGCGATGCGAAACAGCCAGGTCGACAGCGATGATCTCGCCGCGTCGTAGAGCTCAGCCTTATGCCAGAGCACGATCATCACTTCCTGAACGAGTTCGTCTGCCTCGTTGCTAGCCATCCTTTGGCGCAGTAACCAGGATTTGAGGCGCGGCGCGAAGTAATCGAACAGCACGGCGAATGCCTCTTGGTCACGGCGGTCCGCAACGGCCCTGGCGAGGTCGGCGAAGCGCTGTTTCTCCTCGGCATTCATGTCCCGTCCAAAGTCCCCTAACCCGGCGAATTCTCCAACGGATTTCTAATGCTTATTGACGTACAACGGTTTCTCAAAAGGTCAAACTCTTGCCTGAATCTTTATGTCTTAAATTCATTCATGACGATGGTCTGTGTGCGCACTCGGTATCACGTCATCACGGGCGAGGCGCCTGCGCCCGACGTTGACACTTGGGCGAAAATGGCACAGGCAGGGACTTCTCGCAGTCCCTGTTGACGCTTTGGTAACCTGAATTAAGTCAAAATAAAGCAGATCGTGATTATGCGCCGCCCGTTCGCTTCGGGCTCGAATCGCAAGAACCGGCAGGATATCCATGTTTCTTAGAAGTACCGCAATCGCCCTTTCCCTCGCTCTAGCCGGCGCCGGCATTGCATCCGCTCAGACCAGGAAGTCGCAGCCTGCGGCGCAGGCACCGCAGCAGCAGGCAACGCCGGCTTCGACAGCGCCGACACGCATCCAGCAGTTCCAGGCTTGGGGCGCTTACTCCTACAAGTCCGGCGCGAACACCGTCTGCTACGTTCTGTCCGTGCCGACGGAAAAGAAGCCAGCCGGCATCGATCACGGTGATAACTTCTTTATCGTTTCGCAGCGCCCCGGCCAGAACATTTCCTACGAGCCGCAGGCGATGATGGGTTACACCGTCAAGGAAAACTCGAAGATCGATGTTGTCATCGACAACAAGACCTTCGTGATGTTCACCAAGGACAAGGCCGGCTGGGTCGAGAATGCAGCTCAGGAGCCGGCGCTCGTCGCAGCCATGAAGAGCGGCCACGCGATGACCGTCAACGCGACATCGCGCAAGGGTACTTCGACTTCCTACAGCTATTCGCTTTCCGGCATTTCCGCCGCGCTGAAGCAGGTCGAAGGCTGCAAATAAGCGGTTCGGGATTGTTCTTTGAATTCAAAGGCCGGCCTTGCGCCGGCTTTTGTCGTTTTCCATCTATAGTGACGCGCGGCAAAAATGATGCTAAAGGCCCGCGCAACAGCGGATAGATCGCGGTCCTTGCCGTATGCTCCGCATTCAATTTTTGCCACCATGCCCTTCGTACCTGCAAGTCATCCGGCTTTCCGGGACGGTCGCATGTTGAATTCGGGATTAGAGACTATGTCCGTCATGGATGCGATGACCGTTACCAAGCCTTTGGGGGCTGCGATCAGCGGTGCTGATGCTGGGCTGAAGCCCTCGCTGATCGGCCTCAGCCGCGAGGAGATGGGTGCTGCGCTGCGCGAAAGAGGCGTGCCGGACAAGCAGATCAAGATGCGCGTCGCCCAGCTCTGGAACTGGATCTACGTGCGCGGCGTCTCCGATTTCGATCACATGACGAATGTCGCCAAGGACATGCGCGAGATGCTGAAGCAGCATTTCACCATCGCGCGTCCTGAAATTGTCGAGGAGCAGGTTTCCAACGACGGCACCCGCAAGTGGCTGCTGCGTTTCCCGGCGCGCGGCGCGGGGCGTCCGGTTGAGATCGAGGCCGTCTATATTCCGGAAGAGGGTCGTGGGACGCTTTGCATCTCAAGCCAGGTGGGCTGCACGCTGACCTGTTCCTTCTGTCATACCGGAACGCAACGTCTGGTGCGCAACCTGACGGCGGAAGAAATTCTCTCGCAGCTTCTGCTGGCTCGCGATCGGCTCGGTGACTTCCCGGACCGCGAGGCGCCGCAAGGTACCATCATGCCAGCGGAAGGCCGCAAGGTCAGCAACATCGTGATGATGGGCATGGGTGAGCCGCTCTACAATTTCGATGCCGTGAAGCAGGCGTTGCTGATCGCCACCGATGGCGACGGCCTGTCGCTCTCCAAGCGCCGCGTCACGCTGTCGACGTCAGGCGTCGTGCCTGAAATCTTCCGCACTGGCGATGAAATTGGCGTGATGCTGGCAATTTCGCTGCACGCCGTGCGCGACGACCTGCGCGACATCCTGGTGCCGATCAACAAGAAATACCCGCTGAAGGAACTGATCGACGCCTGCCGGAAGTATCCTGGCTTGTCGAACGCCCGTCGCATCACCTTCGAATATGTGATGCTCAAGGACGTCAACGATAGCCTGGAGGATGCCAAGGGTCTCGTTCAGCTGCTGAAGGGTGTGCCGGCGAAGATCAACCTCATTCCGTTCAATCCGTGGCCGGGCACCAATTACCAGTGTTCGGACTGGGCGCAGATCGAGAAGTTTGCCGATTTCATCAACTCCGCCGGCTATGCCTCGCCGATCCGGACGCCGCGCGGCCGCGACATTCTCGCAGCCTGCGGCCAGCTGAAGTCGGACTCGGAGCGGATGCGCAAGACCGAACGATTGGCCTTCGAAGCGATGATGATCGCCAATCACGGCGCGGACGACTGATCAGCAAGTTTGATCCGTTCAGTGTTTTCTAATGATTGATTTCATGGCCTGCTTTTCCTAGAAGCAGGCCAAAATCATATCAGGAGGATACCCAATGCGTTCCATTTTGCTTGCTGTCGCGGCGACGCTGGCCTTGACTCTGCCTGCCAAGGCCGAAGATGTGACCGTCGCAGTCACGGCCATCGTCGAGCATCCGGCACTCGACGCCGCACGCAAAGGTGTCCTCGATGTGCTGACGGCGGCAGGCTACAAGGAAGGCGAGAACCTGAAGTTCATGTTCGAGTCTGCCCAGGGTAATCCGGCAACCGCAGCACAGATCGCCCGCCAGTTCGCCGGCGAAGGCCCTAACGTCATCGTGCCGATCTCCACGCCTTCCGCACAGGCTGTCGTTTCCGCAACACGTGACATCCCGGTGGTGTTCACCGCTGTATCCGATCCGCTCGGCGCGCAGCTCGTCAAGGACATGGAGAGGCCGGGTGGCAACGTTACCGGCCTGTCCGACATGTCGCCGGTTGCCGAGCACCTTGCGCTCATCAAGGAAATCCTGCCGAACGTTAAAACGATCGGCTACCTCTACAACTCAGGCGAAGCCAACTCGGTGTCGCTGCTCGCCGTTCTGAAGACGGAAGCCGAGAAGGCCGGCCTGAAGGTTGTCGAGTCGGCTGCCACCAAGTCCGCGGAGGTGCAGGGTGCGGCCCGCGCGCTCGTCGGCCGTGCCGATGCCATCTACATCCCGACCGACAATACAATCATTTCCGCGCTCGAAGGTGCCGTCGCCGTTGCCGAAGAAAGCAAGCTGCCGCTCTTCACTGCGGATACGGACTCCGTCTCGCGCGGTGCAATCGCTGCGCTCGGCTTCAATTATTACGATGTCGGCAAGCAGACCGGCGAAATCGTCGTTCGTATCCTTAAGGGCGAAAACCCGGGCGATATTCCGGTAAAGGTTGCCGCTGGTAGCGATCTGGTGGTCAATAAGGGCGCTGCCACGAAGATGGGCGTGACGCTGCCGGAAAGCGTCTTGAAGCGCGCGACGAAGACGATCGACTGATCGCCGCGTATTTTTGAGAAACCTGCCGTCCAGCCGCTCCCGTTTTAGGCGGGGGCGGCTGATGGTATTAAAAGCCTGGGTCCCGCAACAGTCGGGACGAGTCAGAAGAGAGGGCAAGAGCCTTGAGTCAGATCGCATTCTGGGGAGCCGTGGAGCTGGGGTTGGTCTATGCCTTCGTAGCGCTCGGCGTGTACCTCGCATTTCGTGTGCTGGATTTTCCTGATCTGACGGTTGACGGCTCCTTCCCGCTGGGCGCTGCGGTAACGGCGGTTCTCATCATTGCGGGAGTCAATGCCTGGCTTGCTGCGCTCATTGCCATGGTCGCGGGGGCTGCGGCCGGTATTGTTACCGCGATGCTCAATGTACGGTTCAAGATCCTCAACCTGCTGGCGTCGATCCTGACGATGATCGCGCTCTTCTCGGTCAACCTGCGTGTGATGGGCAAGCCGAACGTCGCGCTGATCAATGCGGATACGATGATCAGCCCGTTCTTCGGTCACGGGCTGCGTGATTTCTACGTTCGCCCGCTCTTCGTTGGCGTCCTCGTCGTTGTCGCCGTGATCCTCGTCTGGCGCTTTCTGGAAAGCGACTCGGGTCTGGCGATGCGCGCGACCGGTGCCAATCCCCGTATGGCCCGCGCGCAGGGCGTGGACACGAGCCGCCAGATCTATCTCGGCATGGCGATCTCCAACGCGCTGGTCGCTTTCGGCGGCGCACTGTTTGCGCAGACGAACGGCTTTGCCGATGTCACCTCGGGTGTTGGTACAATCGTTGTCGGCCTCGCGGCCGTCATCATCGGCGAAACGCTGCTCGGCCGGCGCGGGCTGCTGATCGCCTTGATCGGCTGCGTGCTCGGCTCGATCCTCTATCGTATCGCCATCCAGCTCGCGCTCTCGACTGACGTTATCGGGTTGCAGGCTTCGGACCTTAATTTCGTGACGGCGGTGCTGGTGACGATCGCGCTCATTCTTCCCCGCCTTCGCCGCGGAGGTACGGCATCGTGATTACACTCAAGGATATCAAGGTCGTCTTCGGCAAGGGTACGCCGCTGCAAAAGCAGGCGCTGAACGGTGTCAGCCTGACGATTGAGGAAGGCTCGTTCGTCACCGTCATCGGTTCGAACGGCGCGGGCAAGTCGACGCTTCTCGGCGTGCTTGCCGGCGATGTGCTTGCCAGCGAAGGCCAGGTGCTGATCGGCCATGCCGATGTCACGCGCAAGTCCACGGCTGCCCGCGCCGGCCTCGTCGCCCGCGTCTTCCAGGATCCGCTGACGGGAAGTTGCGGCTCGCTTTCGATCGAGGAAAATCTTGCGCTTGCGGCGCGTCGTGGTGAGCAGCGTGGTCTCGCCTCGGCGCTGGGTCCGAAACGGCGCGAGCTTTTCCGCGAGCGTATCAGCGAACTTAATCTCGGACTCGAGAACCGGATGCGGGATCGCATGGATTTGCTTTCCGGCGGCCAGCGGCAGGCGGTGTCGCTGGTCATGGCGACACTTGCCGGTTCCGAAGTGCTGCTGCTCGACGAGCATACGGCGGCGCTCGATCCTGGCATGGCCGAGTTCGTGATGGGCCTCACGCAGAAAATCGTTTCGGAGCGCAAGCTGACGACGTTGATGGTCACCCACTCCATGCGTCAAGCGCTCGACTATGGGCACCGCACGATCATGCTGCATGGTGGCGAGATCGTTCTCGACGTCAGCGGCGACAGCCGCAAGACGCTGCAGGTCGAAGACTTGATTGCCATGTTCCGCAAGATGCGCGGCCAGACCTTGGATGACGATGCGCTGCTGATCGGCTGATCCGGTTACCGGATCAGCGCGCCTGGGTCAGCAGGATTTTTGCCGCGAAGACGGAGAAGACGCCGGCGAAGGTAAGATCCATGCCGCGCAGAATCTTCTTGTTGCTCTGCAGCCATCCGGCCAGCCAGTCGGCCGCGAAGACGACGGCAGCGTTCACCGGCATGCCGATCACGATGAAGCAGAAGCCGAGAAACAGTAGCTTCTGCGTCACCGCCGGGTCGCCGGCGCTGACGAACTGCGGCAGGAAGGTCATGAAGAAGATGATGACCTTGGGGTTCAGGAGGTTGACCCAGAAGCCCGAGGAAATATTGGCAAGCGGCGTGCCCTTTGAGGCTTCCACCTTGTTGACCGAAAACTTCGAGCCATAGCGGATCGCCTGGACGGCAAGCCAAAGCAGGTAGGCGGCACCGCCGGTCTTCAGGATCAGGAAGGCCGTCGGCGAAGCTGTAATCAGCGCCGAAACACCGAAGGCGACCAGCATGGTGTGGACCACGATGCCGAGGCTCGTGCCGAGGACGACGAACAGTGCCGCCTTCTTGCCCTGCGCCAGCGCGCGGCTGATTGACAGAGTCATGTCGGGGCCAGGCGTCGCAGCAAGCAGAAGGGTCGCGGCTGCGAAGGCGAGAAGCGTCGGAAAGCTGGGCAGGAAGTCCATGGGTACACTCTGAAAGCCGGAAAACGTCGACCGTTTTTACCCGGCTTCCAGAAAATGTCTAATCAAACCTTCTAATACGACCTATTCCTGCCGCTCGAGATAGGCCTTGAATTTGTCGGCATAATCCTTGTGCCAGCGCGACAGCGGCGGGCGGTTCTCGATGATGTCACCCATCGCCCAGGCCATGCGGCGTTCGTCCACCGCGCGGGCGACGTCGTTGTCCGGGCAGAGGATATAGAAGTCGCCACGTTCCAGGCTTTCGATCATGAAGTCGACCGTCTGTTCGGGAGTCCATGCGGCGGCCGGCTTTTCGGCACGATCGCCCTTGGTGAGGCCGGTGAAGACGAAGCCGGGAATCAGCAAATGGGCAGAGATCTTCGAGCCTTCGGTGTTGCGCAATTCATGCTCGAGCGCTTCGGTGAACACCTTCACGCCGGCCTTCGAGACGTTGTAGGCCGGATTGCCGGGCGGCGTGGTAATGCCCTGCTTGGAACCGGTGTTGATGATAAGACCGGGTTCGCCGTGCGAGAGCATATGCTGGCCGAAGGTCCGCGTTCCATTGATGACGCCAAGCAAGTTGACGCCGACGATGCTGTCCCAATCGGCCTGGGCGCTGAAAATCGACGTCTCGGGGCCGATGCCGGCATTGTTCATGAGAATATGCACTCGGCCGAAGCGCTGGATCACCGTCCGCTCGAGCGCTTCCAGCGAGTCCTTCTGCGCAACGTCGGTTTCAACGGCGAGCACGTTCTCTTCGCCGGAGATCGATTTCAGTTCCTTTGCCGCCTCCGCAAGCCGGTCGCCGCCTAGATCGGCAATGGCGACGCTCATGCCCACCCGGGCAAAGTGTTTCGCCGCGGCAAGCCCGATGCCGGAAGCACCGCCGGTGATGACGGCGACATTGGATTTCTTGATGACGTCTTGGATTTTGGTCACGGCCAGCCACTCCTCAGCGTTGTGCGGACGCTGGCAGATATGGGTTGCGCTTTCGGCCTGTCAAACAATATCCGCGCCGCCCGTGGTCGGCGTTGCCCTTGCGTCCTGCGCCGATCTCGCTAAAAGTGCCCAGCCATACCGGGCTTGGCGGGCTTGCCGCTGCCCTTTTGCAACGGACCTCATCATCATGGCATCGCACAAAGACGTAAAGAAAGTTGTCCTCGCCTATTCCGGCGGCCTCGACACCTCGATCATCCTGAAGTGGCTGCAGACCGAACTCGGTGCAGAAGTCGTGACATTCACGGCCGATCTCGGTCAGGGCGAAGAGCTGGAGCCGGCGCGCAAGAAAGCCGAGATGCTCGGCATCAAGGAAATCTACATCGAGGACGTTCGCGAAGAGTTCGTCAAGGACTTCGTCTTCCCGATGTTCCGCGCCAATGCCGTCTATGAGGGCGTCTATCTGCTCGGCACCTCGATCGCACGCCCGCTGATCTCCAAGCACCTGATCGATATCGCCCGCAAGACCGGCGCCGATGCGATCGCGCATGGCGCCACCGGCAAGGGCAACGACCAGGTTCGTTTCGAACTCTCCGCCTATGCTTTGAACCCGGACATCAAGATCATCGCGCCATGGCGCGACTGGGCGTTCAAGAGCCGCACCGATCTGCTGGCCTTTGCCGAAGCGCACCAGATCCCGGTTGCCAAGGACAAGAAGGGTGAGGCGCCGTTCTCCGTCGACGCCAACCTGCTGCACTCGTCGTCCGAGGGCAAGGTTCTGGAAGATCCCGCTCAGGAAGCGCCCGAATACGTGCACATGCGCACGATCTCGCCGGAAGCCGCGCCTGACAAGGCGACGATCATCAAGGTCGGCTTCGAGAAGGGTGACGCGGTTTCGATCAATGGCGTCCGTATGAGCCCAGCGACGCTGCTTGCTACGCTCAACAATTACGGCCGCGACAACGGTATCGGCCGCCTCGACCTCGTGGAAAACCGCTTCGTCGGCATGAAGTCGCGCGGCGTTTACGAAACGCCCGGCGGTACGATCCTGCTTGCCGCGCATCGCGCGATTGAATCCATCACGCTCGACCGCGGTGCCGCGCACCTCAAGGACGAGATCATGCCGCGCTACGCCGAGCTCATCTACTACGGCTTCTGGTTCTCGCCGGAGCGCGAGATGCTGCAGGCGCTGATCGACAAGAGCCAGGAGCATGTCGAAGGCGAAGTGACGCTGAAGCTCTACAAGGGCAACGTCATGGTCATCGGCCGCGAAAGCCCGAAGTCGCTCTACTCCGACAAGCTCGTTACCTTCGAAGACGACCAGGGCGCCTACGACCAGAAGGACGCCGCCGGCTTCATCAAGCTGAACGCGCTGCGCCTGCGCACACTCGCCAAACGCAACCTCTCGAAGTAATCGAGAGCAGAGCGCAAGAGATCAAAGGCCCGCCTCGTGCGGGCTTTCTTCATTCGCCTGTTGTGGCGTTGCGGTGCGTTGCGAGGCACGCACGAACCAGACATAGCTTGCAATCGAAATCAGCGCCATGATCGGGATCACCGTTCCGAAGGCGAGGAGTGGCATGCCGATCAGCGAACCCGCGACGCCGCCGGCAAATCCGCCGCCCATCTGAATGAAGCCCATCATTGCCGAGGCCGAGCCGGCGATATGCGGGAAGGGGTAGAGGCCCGATGTCGTCATGTGTGGCGTTAGGAAAGCCAATCCGAAGGCCAGGAACGCGATCGGCCCCATGATCGAGAGATAGGAGGGCGTCACGAAGTGGACGGACAGCGCAATCATGATGCCGGCGAGCCCGAGTAGCCCAAGCCCGACGCGCACGGAACCGTCGCCGCCCAAGCGCGGCGCCGCATAACGAAGGCAGACGGAGCCCAGGAAGTAGGAACCGGACTGCATCAGCATGCCCAAGCCAAAGGCTGTCGGTGAAAGGCCGACGACCTTGATGAGGATAAAGGGGAGCAGCGTCGCCTGTGCGTAGAGTGCGCCGATCGAGCCACCGAGCACGAGCGAGGCGGAGACGAAGCGGCTTTCGCGTGCAAGCTCCAGATAGGCGCGAAGCAGCGGAACCGGGAGCGCGCGGCGCGGATCCGGCACGCTCGTTTCGCGCATGAACACGATCACTCCAAAACAGATCAGGAGTCCGAAGCCGATCAGAAGGAAGAAGACGGATTGCCAGCCGAAAGCGGCAAGTGCCAATCCACCAATCGTCGGTGCGGCCGCCGGTCCAATGGCGATCATGATGCCGATCAGGTTCATGATGCGCGAGGCTTGGGTTCCGGTGAACTGGTCGCGCACGATGGCGCGGGCAACCGTAATCCCGACGGAGGCGCCAACGCCCTGGATCAGGCGGCCAGCGAGCAGCCATTCGATGCCGGGCGCGAAGGCAGCAAGCAGGCTGCCGACGACATAGATGCCGACAAACAGGAGCGTCGCCGCACGCCGGCCAAAGGCATCCGAAAGCGGACCTGCAAGCAATTGCGCCACAGAGAAGCCGGCGAAATAGACGGAGAGCGTCATCTTGATTGCCGAATCGGACGTCTGGAACGCATGGACGAGTTCGGGCATCGCCGGCGTGTAAATCGACATCGAGATCGGGCCGATGGTTGCGAGAAGCGCACCGAGCATACTCGTTCGCCGTTCGCTCATCCGGAATGGGGGCATAGGGGTACTCGGTCTTTGGTGACATGCGCGATCCGCACGAGGGCGGCCGCTTTTCCTTCTGTCGGAAGCTGCGTGATCCGGCAATTGAAAAATCTCACGGGTCGGCTTACAGCTTGACGCCTTTCTATTGGCGCATAAGCTGCGGCGGTCCCTTCTGGAGTTTGTTGATGACCCAATCCCTGCTCGCGGGCGCCTTTCTGGCAGCTCTTCTCTACGTGCTCATTCCAGGGCCTGCCTTCCTCGCGCTGCTTGGTATCGGTGCGGGGCAGGGACGCCGCGCCGGCGCGCTGTTCGTCGGCGGCCATCTGGTCGGCGATCTGCTCTGGGCGTCGCTGGCACTGATCGCGATCATCGGCGCCAAGACGATCGGCACTTTTGTCTTCGACGCGCTCGGGCTTCTCTGCGGTTTCTACCTCGCCTGGATCGGCTGGAATGCGGTGCGCGCAAAGCCGAAGGGTGAGGGGCAGGCATTGATGGTCGTGGAGCGACCGTTCCGTCGCGGCCTGATCTTCGGCGTGACCAATCCGAAGGGATATCCGGTCGCGCTCGCGACGTTCACTGCGCTCGTTGCCGGCTCGGCAAGCGCACTGCAGTTTCACACGCTGCCGGTTCTGCTGGCGGTTTCGTTCCTGGGCTTCATCGTGGCGGACATGATCCTGATCACCGTCATTGGCGCGGGAACCGTCCGGCGATTCTATCGAGCGCACGAGCGGTTGATCGTCCGCTGCTCCGGCGTCCTGTTCATGGGTTTCGCAGCGCAGGCCCTTTGGCATGCGACGCCCGGCCTGCTCGGATGGCGGAAAGCCTGAGATCAGACGTCGAGGAAGCTGACGACGGAATTCAGCCGTTCCACTGTTTCCCGGTCACCGATCGATGTCGCGATCTGCAGCTGGTCTTTGTAGTAGTCCCGGAAATTGAAGCTCGTCGCGTCGGTAACGGCGGACAGGTCGAGAATGTTGCCTGATGGATCGATCGTTCGCATCGGCAGCGGCTCGGAAATGGCGGCGAATGTATCCTGATCGATTGCGCCGGCATCGAAGCTCTGCCTTGCATACTGGCGCAGTTCACTGGCACTGATCGCGGAAAAATCAGGCGTATCTGCGCTCGTTTCATCGATATGGAACGCCGTCGAAGCCTTCGTTGTTGTGCCCAGCTGCGCTTCTAATTCGTTGTAACTGCTTGGATTATCTTGGTTTCTTCTGAAAAGGAAATTCGGCGAAGACCGCACAGAAAGGATTTCCATGGCGCGTATCCACTGCAAAAGGATGATCGTGAAACTACCGCGCGTGGCGAACGTGCGTCAATCGTTAACGATCAGTTAATTCTTATGCATCATTTCTTGCCATGAACTTATTCGCAGTCAGGCCGGGAGATGTGCGCCTGATCGGCAATACCAATTGCGGGTGCGCATCCCTATATTGCCTGTTCAGTTGCCTGCCACAAAGGATCTCCGCATGCCTTCCACACCAGAATTCAACCCCGCACTCGTCGAATGGAACGGTCTCCACGGCCTGCCGCGTTTCGATGCACTCAATGACGGCGACTTTGGTCCCGCCTTTGATGCTGCGCTTGCCGCGCATGAGAAGGAGATCGACGCGATCGCGGGCAATCCGGAGGCGCCGACATTCGAGAATACCGTCGTTGCTCTCGAGATCGCGGGCGATGAGCTGTCACGCGTATCGGCATTGTTCTGGAACAGGGCGGGTGCTCACACCAACGATACGATCCAAGCGCTGGAACGGGACATCTCGCCGAAGATGTCGCGCCATTACTCCAAGATCGGCATGAACGCCGCACTCTTTGCCCGCATCGATGCCCTGTGGGAAGCGCGTGAAAGCCTTGGCCTGACGCTGGAGCAGACGCGCGTGCTGGAACGGCACTGGAAAGGCTTCGTCAAATCGGGTGCGAAGCTGCCGAAAGCCGAGCAGGAGAAGCTCGCGGGCATCAACGAAAGGCTTGCCGGTCTTGGCACCCAGTTCGGGCAGAACGTGCTCGCCGATGAAAAGAGCTGGGCGCTCATCCTTTCCGACGGGGCCGACCTCGAGGGTATCCCCGAGTTCCTGAAGGATGCGATGGCGGCGGCTGCGCGCGAGCGAGGCGAGGAGGGCAAATTTGCCGTTACCCTGTCGCGCTCAATCATCGAACCGTTCCTCACCTTCTCCGAACGGCGGGATCTGCGTGAGCAGGCCTTCAAGGCTTGGGTTGCGCGCGGCGAGAACGATGGCGCGACCGACAATCGCGGTATCATCCGCGATACACTTGCGCTTCGCGACGAGGTGGCAAAGCTCCTCGGTTACGGCAACTTCGCGGAATTGAAGCTCGACAACACAATGGCGAAGACGCCGGATGCCGTGAACCACCTGCTTCAGGAGGTATGGACGAAGGCGGTCAAGCGCGCCGGCGAGGAAGAGGCAGACATCGCCAGGCTGATTGCGGACGAAGGCAAGAACCACGACGTCATGCCCTGGGATTGGCGGCACTATGCCGAGAAGATCCGGGGGCAGCGGTACAATTTTTCCGAGGCCGAGCTGAAGCCCTACCTGCAGCTCGAGAAGATTATCGACGCCTGCTTCGACGTCGCCGGCCGGCTGTTCGGCATTCGCGCTGTCGAGAAGAAGGGCGTTCCGGCCTACCATCCTGATGTTCGCGTCTTCGAAATCCGCGACCGCGAGGACAGGCTGGTGGCACTCTTCCTTGGCGATTACTTTGCCCGTAGCTCGAAGCGCTCCGGCGCCTGGATGAGCTCGTTCCAATCGCAGCACAAGCTGCCGTTGAAGAACGGTCGCAACGGCGAATTGCCGATCATCTACAATGTCTGCAATTTCGCGAAGCCCGCCGAAGGCAAGCCGGCGCTCCTTTCGCTCGACGATGCACGCACGCTGTTCCACGAGTTCGGTCATGCGCTGCACGGGATGCTGTCGAACGTCACCTATCCGTCGGTGTCGGGCACGGGCGTCTCGCGTGATTTCGTAGAATTGCCGTCACAGCTTTACGAGCACTGGCTAACGGTGCCTGCGATCCTGAAGCAATATGCCGTGCATTTCGAAACCGGCGAGTCGATGCCGCAGGCGTTGCTCGACAAGGTTCTGGCCGCACGCACCTTCAATTCCGGTTTCAATACGGTTGAATTCACCTCCTCCGCGCTCGTCGACATGGCGTTCCACACCCGCGACAAGGTCGAGGATCCGATGGCTGTGCAGTGCGAGGTGCTGTCCGAGCTTGGCATGCCGAAGTCGATCGTCATGCGTCATGCCTCGCCGCACTTCCAGCACATCTTCTCCGGCGGTTATTCGGCCGGCTACTATTCCTACATGTGGTCCGAGGTTCTCGATGCTGACGCCTTTGCCGCCTTCGAGGAAACCGGCGACGCGTTTAATCGCGAGATGGCCGCCAAGCTGAAAGACAACATCTACTCCGTCGGCGGCGCGATCGATCCCGAGGATGCTTACAAGGCTTTCCGTGGCAAGCTGCCGAGCCCGGATGCAATGCTGGTGAAGAAGGGGCTTGCGACCTTCGAGGAACTGTCCGGCAGTGATGCCTAACAGGTCCTGGATTGTGCCTCTTCGCCATCCCGATCATGACGCAGCCGGCGCTCCTCTGCTCAGCCTGCTGCGTCCTAGCGGGCTGGCCGCGGAATAACGATTTTCACGCAGCACGCATTTCGGCTTCCCTGCCGGGCCTCTCGCTTAACAAAACTGTCGCGGAAGTTTCGAAAAACCGTCATGCCGTCTTCAAGAAGATGACATGACGACCGCCATAGGTTCGGCGCGGGAGGCTCTCTCCCGCTCGAGCAAGCCGGACACACCTTGGCATGAAACTGAACGAAACGACCCGCCGGCGCTTCCTATCGTCCATGGGAGCGGTCGGCGGATTTTCACTGGCAGGGCTGGCGATGCCCTATTATGCGCGTGGTTCCTCCAGTCGTCCGGTCTTCACATCCGGCGTCCAGTCCGGCGACATTGATGTCAGCTCCGGCGTGATCTGGACGCAGCTGGACCGGCCCGCGCGACTGCATGTCGAATACTCGACGAGCGACAGGTTCGCCAATGCGGTGCGCATCACGCCCATAGACGTCACGCCACAAACCGGTCTTGCCGGGAAGCTGCTGCTTGAGGATCTTCCGCCTGACCAGGACATATTCTACCGCTTCCGTGCGGCCGACCTGCAGGATATCAACGATCTTTCGGAGCCTATCCTGGGTCAGTTTCGAACGGCGCCATCGGGCAAGCGCAGCATCCGCTTCGCTTGGTCGGGCGATACGGCTGGTCAGGGCTGGGGCATCGACGACGAGGGCATGCGCACCTATCAGACGATCGCCTATCACCGTCCGGATTTCATGATCCACTCCGGCGATACGATCTACGCCGACAATCCGATGCCTGATGAAATCAAGCTGCGAGACGGCAGTGTCTGGAAAAACAGGATCGTCACCGAGGCAAAGCGCGACATCGCCCAGACGCTCGACCAGTTTCGCGGGCAATGGGCCTACAACTTGCTCGATAATCACGTGAAGCAATTCAACGCGGTCTGTCCCGTCTTCTATCAATGGGACGATCATGAGGTGCTGAACAATTGGTCGCCATCGACCGACCTTCGCGACGACGACCGCTATACGGAAAAATCCGTCACGACACTCGCCGGTCGCGCCAGCCGCGCCTTTCACGAAATGGCACCAATCCGCTATGTCGCCGATGAGCCTGGCCGCATCTACCGCAAAATCTCCTATGGTCCATTGCTCGACGTCTTCTTCGTGGACCTGCGCGCTTATCGCGGTCCCAACAGCCTTGGCGTTGATGCCACCTTCTCTGACAGCTCCCGTCTGCTGGGCGAGCGCCAGGTGGCATGGCTGAAGCGCGAACTGGTTCGCTCGACGGCGACCTGGAAAGTGATTGCCTGCGATCTGCCGATCGGACTGGTGATCTGGGACGACTACGGCCACCGGAGCGGCAACGAGTCGATCTCGAATGGTGATGATGGTGCCCCGCTCGGCCGCGAGGTGGAGTTTGCCGATTTGCTGCGGTTCATCCGCGATGCCGCCATATCCAACATGATCTGGCTGACGGCTGACGTACACTATACCGCTGCGCACCACTACGATCCCGGCAAGGCGAAGTTCCGGGAGTTCCTGCCGTTCTGGGAATTTGTGGCAGGTCCTCTCCATTCGGGAACCTACGGTCCGCAGCAACTCGACATGACCTTCGGGCCACAGGTGAAGTTCATGAAAGCAGCGCCTGGCGGCTCGGAGCAGAACTTGCCGCCGTCGGCCGGCATGCAGTTCTTCGGGCTCGTCGACATCGACGGGCAGACCGAGCAACTGACCGTGAGGTTGATGGACCGGAACGATACGGAACTGTGGCGGATGACCCTCGACCCGCAGATATCGAGTTGACGACATGCATGGCAGGCAATCCGGCGTCCCCCCCTTTCGCAAAAGCGAAAAACACTGTATGAGCCGCCCAAATGAAATTGGCGCCTTCTCCCAGCGCGGCGCCCCAGCCTCAGAGATATAGAAATATGGCACTTCGCAACATCGCGATTATCGCGCACGTTGACCATGGCAAGACGACACTGGTTGACGAGCTCCTGAAACAGTCCGGCTCGTTCCGCGAGAACCAGCGCGTCGCAGAACGCGTCATGGATAGCAACGACCTGGAAAAAGAGCGCGGCATCACGATTCTTGCCAAGGCGACCTCGGTTGAGTGGAAGGGTGTCCGCATCAACATCGTCGACACCCCCGGCCACGCCGACTTCGGTGGCGAAGTCGAGCGTATTCTCTCGATGGTGGATGGCGCGATCGTTCTTGTCGACGCTTCCGAAGGCCCGATGCCGCAGACGAAGTTCGTCGTCGGCAAGGCGCTGAAGGTCGGCCTTCGCCCGATCGTCGCGATCAACAAGATCGACCGTCCCGACGGCCGCCACGAAGAAGTCATCAACGAAGTCTTTGACCTCTTCGCAAACCTCGACGCGACCGATGAGCAGCTCGACTTCCCGATCCTCTACGGTTCGGGCCGTGACGGCTGGATGAACGTCAACCCGGAAGGCCCGAAGGACCAGGGTCTGGCGCCGCTTCTCGACCTCGTGCTCGAGCATGTTCCGGAGCCGACGGTTCACGAAGGTCCGTTTACGATGATCGGAACGATCCTCGAAGCCAACCCCTTCCTCGGCCGCATTATCACCGGCCGTATCAATTCCGGCTCGATCAAGCCGAACCAGGCCGTCAAGGTTCTGCACGCCGATGGCAAGACGATCGAAACCGGGCGTATTTCCAAGATCCTGGCTTTCCGCGGTATCGAGCGTCAGCCGATCGAAGAAGCGCATGCCGGCGACATCGTCGCGATCGCCGGTCTTTCCAAGGGCACTGTCGCCGATACCTTCTGTGATCCCTCGGTCACCGAGGCGCTGCAGGCGCAGCCGATCGATCCGCCGACCGTCACCATGTCGTTCATCGTCAACGACAGCCCCTATGCTGGCACCGAAGGCGACAAGGTCACCTCGCGCGTCATCCGCGACCGTCTGTTCAAGGAAGCCGAAGGCAACGTTGCGCTGAAGATCGAAGAATCCTCCGAAAAGGATTCGTTCTTCGTCTCCGGCCGCGGCGAGTTGCAGCTTGCCGTTCTCATCGAAACGATGCGCCGCGAAGGTTTCGAACTGGCGGTGTCGCGTCCGCGCGTCGTCATGCACAAGGACGAAGCGACCGGCGAAATGCTGGAGCCGATCGAAGAAGTCGTTATCGACGTTGATGAAGAGCATTCCGGCGTCGTCGTCCAGAAGATGTCGGAGCGCAAGGCCGAAATGGCCGAGCTGCGTCCGTCGGGCGGCAACCGCATCCGTCTGAAGTTCTTCGCGCCGACGCGCGGCCTGATCGGTTACCAGTCGGAACTGCTGACGGATACGCGCGGGACGGCGGTGATGAACCGTCTGTTCCATGACTATCAGCCGTACAAGGGTGAGATCGGCGGCCGCGTCAACGGCGTGCTGCTTTCCAACGACAATGGCGAGGCTGTCGCCTATGCTCTGTTCAACCTGGAAGATCGCGGCCCGATGATCATCGACGCGGGCGAGAAGGTCTATGCCGGTATGATCATCGGCATCCACAGCCGCGACAACGATCTCGAAGTCAACGTCTTGAAGGGCAAGAAGCTGACCAACATCCGCGCAGCCGGCAAGGATGAAGCCGTCAAGCTGACGCCTCCGATCCGCATGACGCTCGATCGCGCGCTCTCCTGGATCCAGGACGATGAACTGGTCGAAGTCACGCCGAAGTCGATCCGCCTGCGCAAGATGTACCTCGACCCGAACGAGCGCAAGCGCATGGAAAAGGCGAAGTACGCTTAAGCGACTGAAGTCTTTCAAGCTTCAACCCCGGCCTTCGTGCCGGGGTTTTTTATTTGTGCAGTTTGCCGAATCTTGCTTGTCGCAATAGTTAAAAAAGCGTTAAATTTCAGCTGTCGTCCACATTTTAAGCCTGTGGGCAAAGGGCCTGAATGCGCGGCGCGCATATGGTTAATTGCCGACAATCGGACCAGAGTAAGCGTTATGAAGACGTTGTCGATCGATGTTCGGCGGGCCGAGCCGCACGATTCCCGAGCCATATCGGAAGTGCATCGGCTTGCGTGGCAACACACCTATGCGGGGATCATTCCGCATCGTGCGTTGCGGCAAATGATCGAGCGTCGCGGTGAGAATTGGTGGCGCAAGGCCACCCGCGGACCCGCAACGCTTCTCGTTCTCGACGTCGCCGGCACGGTCGCAGGCTACGCAACACTCGGCCTCAATCGTGCCCGTGCACTTCCCCAGGAAGGCGAGATCTACGAACTCTATCTTCGACCGGAGTACCAGGGGATTGGCCTCGGACACCTGCTTTTTGGTGAAGCGAGGCGCCTTCTGAAGTCGCTCGGTTGCAATGGACTGGTTGTCTGGTGCCTCGAGGAAAACGAGACGGGCGCTCAGTTCTATCGCAGCCACGGCGGCGTTGACTATTGCGAAGGCATGGAAACTTTCGACCAAAAGCAGTTAAAGAAAATCGGCTTTATCTGGGGTTGAATCACCGAGCTTTGAGTGGAGCTTTTTCACTGAAATCGCTTTGCCTGGCAGCAATTGTCGGTCGCTAAAACTTGCAAATCATATTCAACTTATATAAGTCGCGGCTCACGCTCTTGGTGCGCGTGGGAGAACAAGCATGTTGGATGGCTTTTGGACGCGTATCGACCACGTGGGCGATAGGCCGGCCCTCTTGTTGTCGTCCCGACCTGCAATCACCTATCGCGAACTCGCAGATCGTGTTGCGTCGCTAAGCCGTGAATTAGGCACGAGCAAGAAGCTTGTCGCGATAGAGGCGGCACAATCCGAGCATTCGATCATCGCCTATCTCGCGGCCCTTGCCGGCGGGCATGCCGTGGCGCTGTTGCCGCCGGAGGACGGCGTGGCCTCGTCGTCCTTCGTGGAGCGATTTGCACCCGAGATCGTCTACCGCCGCGAGGGCGGGCGCTGGCGGCTCACCGAAACAAATCTCGGTTCCCGTGATGTGGCCATGCATGCTGATCTCGCCCTGATGCTTGTGACATCAGGGAGTACCGGCAGTGGCAAGGCCGTGAGATTGTCGAAGACGGCCGTTGCCGCCAATGCAGAGCAGATCGCCGACTATCTTGGCCTGCATCCGGGCGATATTGGCGCCCTGGTCCTGCCATTTCATTATTCCTACGGATTGTCGGTGCTCAATTCCCACCTTGCGGTCGGTGCCGCTGTCTGGATGCCCGGGACATCAGTCCTCGAGCCGACATTCCTGGATGATTTCAGGGCAGCGCGATGCACGAATTTTGCAGGTGTCCCGCATTCCTACGAGCTCTTGGAGCAACGTGGATTTCGCCAACAGCGCTATCCTGATCTTCGCTTCATGACGGTTGCCGGAGGACGCATGGAGCCGGAGGCGGTGCGACGTTATCATGGCTGGCTGCAGGGTGCGGGGCAGCGCTTCTATGTGATGTACGGGCAGACAGAGGCGACGGCGCGAATTGCTTATGTCCCTCCCGAGCGTCTGCCAGGCAGTGCCGATCGGATCGGGATTGCGGTGCCGGGCGGTGAACTGTGGCTGGTCGACGACCAGGGAGTGACGATCACGGGCACCGACGTTGCCGGGGAACTCGTCTATCGCGGACCGAACGTCATGCTCGGCTACGCCGAGGCGCGTCAAGACCTGGCGGGAGGCGCTGATATCGAGGAGCTTCGGACCGGCGATCTTGCTACGCGCGATGAGAACGACCTGTTTCGAATCACGGGCCGCCTGCGGCGGATGTCGAAGATTGGCGGTGTCCGTCTCGGTCACGACGCGCTCGAAACGGCGCTGGCTGCGAAAGGTATTGCTGCCGCTGTTGTTGGCAACGACCAGCAGTTGCTTGCGGCCTTTACGGGCCCGCAAGACGAGAAAGTTGTTCGTGAGGCGCTGGCGATGGTTGCATGTATCGGCTTGCCGCAGGTGCGTGCGATCGCCCTTAGGGAATTGCCACGGCTGGCCAACGGCAAGATCGACTACGAACAACTTCGCTTGCGCATGGAAGAGCCGCCGGCACGCGAGAAAGCAACGGTCATAAGCCTGTTTCGCGAGGTGTTCTTCCCGCTGCAGGTTTCGCCCCAGGACAACTTTGCAGAGCTTGGCGGAGATTCGCTGCGTTACCTTGAGCTTACCGTTGGTCTTGAGCGGCTGCTCGGCACGGTGCCGGATGGCTGGGAAAAGATGAGTGTTGGCGCTCTGTCGGCTTTTTCGCATTCGACGAGCGCCCGACGAACGATCGCCAGCGATATCCTCCTGAAATCGATCGCAATTCTGCTGGTCGTGCTGCATCACGCGACGCCGTGGCCGATTCCGGGCGGTGCCGGTACAATGCTCGTGCTGTGCGGATACGGACTGGCACGCTTCCAATCGAGTGCGCTTTTCGCCGGCGATCTGAGGCGCTTCCTGCGGCCGCTCGGTCTCGTTCTCTGGCCCTACTACCTCGTCGTCCTTGGCTTCAGCATTGCCTGGGGCGCAATACCATGGGCCTCGGTGTTTCTTGTCGGAAACCTCGGCTTCGCCCAGCCAGGGCGACACGAGATGCTGCCTTATCTCTACTGGTTCGTGGAAGCCTTCGCGCAGCTTCTGCTGCTTTGGGGGACCCTGTTTGCGGTGCCGCCTGTTCGGCGTTTCGCTGTCAGGGATCCGTTCCGTTTCGGCATGCTGCTGCTGGCCTTTGCGGTGCTCGCACACTTCGTTATCCCAGCGCTCTGGCCAGTTGGCCAAAGGCAGATATTCACTCTTGCATGGGTGCTGCACCTTGCGGTTTTCGGGTGGTGCGCGGCATTTGCGAATTCGGCGGGAAAACGGCTTGCAGTCATCGCCGCCGGGTGCGCGGTGATGCCGCTCATGGCCTATACCGGTGGAAACTGGGCAGGCTCCTGGATCCTTTACGGCATGCAGGTGCCGGTGCTCGCGGTTCTTCTCTATCTGCCTCGGGTCAGGCTGCCGGCACTGCTTGCTGCCGTGTCCTTTTCGATCGCAACTGCGAGTTATCACATCTACCTGCTGCATCGTATCCTGCCGGAAGTCATATTTGATACCGGCAATCCCAAGATCTTCACGGCGCCGCTGCCGGTCGCGATCTCGGTGGCATCAGGCCTCGTGACCGGCATCCTTGCTTACCGGCTGCAGCGTCGAATGATGCTTGGCCACCAGTTGTGGAGAGGGTTGAGGCAACTCGCCCGTCGCCTGCGCTACGTGCCAGCAGGCCGACGAAGAACGCTGCTCGGAGCCGGTGCGGCGTTTGCGCGGGAACAACACGGAAGCCGCGTATCGCCCTGAACGTCGGCCTGCCGACGCCCGCAGGCGGATCTCAAATCGACACTGGCGTGTTGCCTTGCGGGATGATTCCCAGTATCTGGCAACCATCGACTTAACCTTTAGAGGGAAGCTCTATGCGCATCGACGCGATTTCCATCGGCAAGAACCCGCCGGAAGATGTCAACGTAATCGTTGAGGTGCCCGTCGGCGGCCACCCGATCAAATACGAGATGGACAAGGAAGCCGGTACGCTCGTTGTCGATCGCTTCCTCTATACGCCGATGACCTATCCGGGCAATTACGGCTTCGTGCCGCACACACTTTCTGAAGACGGCGATCCGATCGACGTCCTGATCGCCAGCACGCGTCCGCTTGTTCCGGGCTGCGTCATCAACGTGCGCCCGATCGGCGTTCTGAAGATGGAGGACAATTCCGGCAAGGATGAGAAGATCATCGCCGTGCCGTCGCCGAAGCTGACGCTGCGCTACGAGAAGGTAAAGGACTTTACCGACCTTCCGGAGATCACGCTGAAGCAGATCGAGCACTTTTTCGAGCACTACAAGGATCTCGAGCCCGGCAAGTGGGTGAAGATCTTCGGCTGGGGTGATTCCAAGGAAGCCGGCGCGCTGATCCTCGAGGCGATCGAACGCGCTAAGAAGGAAAAGGCGTAATCAACTCTCCACGAGAGCACTCGATTTCCTGATCAAATCCTCCGGGTCGCCATCGATCCGGAGGATTTTTTTGCGCGACGTATCGCCGGAGGCGATCCTGACGGATGACTTTGCGACACCAAGCGACTTGGCCACCAGCGCGACCAATGCCTTGTTCGCCTTGCCCTTCTCGGGAACGGCCGTCACTCTGACTTTGAGGTGGGACTTGCCTTCGGCGTCTATTTCCACACCGTCAATTGCGTCGCGTCCGCCATTGGGGCTCAGACGAACTGCGAGAGAGATGTTCGGTGAACGCAGCCCATGGCTGGCTCATGCCACCAGCGGGAAGATCGAATTCCACATCAGCGAACGCACGAAGAAGATGATCAGCAGCAGGATGATCGGCGAGATGTCGATGCCGCCGAGGTTCGGCAGCACGCGGCGGATCGGTCGCAGCAGCGGTTCGGTCACGTTGTAGAGGAACATGCCGACCGAATTGACGAACTGGTTGCTAGAGTTGATCACGTTGAACGCATACAGCCAGGAAAAGATAGCGCTGGCGATCAGCACCCAAGTGTAGAGATTCAACGCCAAATCAATGGTTTGAAAAAGCGCAAGCATTGCCGTCTCCAGTTCGTTGTTGACAGACATGTAGACATTGGCGACTAAACGAGCAAGTGCTGTCTCGAAACGCATTGTAAATCATGTTTAACAGCGGCGTCGCGCGTTGGCGTCTGGCCTGTTGTCTTGGAAAGCCTTCATGTCCTTTTCGCCAACCGGAGATCGTTTTGCCGCGTTCCGGCATTCGTCCTACACCCGGTTCTTCTTCGCACGGTTTCTGTTGTCTTTTTCGCAGCAGATCGTCAGTGTCGCCGTCGGCTGGCAGATGTATGACCAGACCGGCAGCGCGATCTATCTCGGCCTGATCGGCCTCGTGCAATTTCTGCCGTCGCTGGTCCTGATTCTTGTCACCGGATCCGTCGCTGACCGACACAATCGACGTGCGATCGCCGCCATCTGCTCGCTCGTCAGCGCGATGTGTACGCTGGCGCTGCTTTTGATGACGATAACCGGCACGTTCTCGCCGTTGCCTGTGTTTGCCGTTCTGCTGGTTTTCGGCATCGAGCGCGCCTTCATGTCGCCGGCAGTGCAATCGCTGGCCCCGAACCTTGTGCCGGCGCAGGATCTGTCGAATGCCATCGCCTGGAATTCGTCTTCGTGGCAACTGGCGGCGATCACGGGGCCGGTTTTCGGCGGGCTCCTCTATGGCATCAGCCCTCATACGGCTTACACCGTCGCTGTCGTCTTCGCTGCCCTTGGCGCAGCGCTGCTCTATATGATCCCCAAACCGCCGCAGAAGACGACTGGCGAAGCCAAGAGCTGGGATATGATCCTCGGTGGCTTCCGCTTCATTCGCGCCGAAAAAGTCGTGCTCGGCGCCATATCGCTCGACCTCTTTGCGGTGCTGCTCGGCGGCGCGACGGCACTGATGCCGATTTTCGCGCGCGATATCCTGACACTCGGCCCCTGGGGGCTTGGCCTCCTGCGCTCGGCGCCCGGGGTTGGCGCGATCGCAATGGCGATTTTTCTCGCTGCCTATCCGCTGAGGCACAGTGCCGGCATTGCCATGTTCATCGGCGTCGCCCTGTTCGGCATCGGCACTGTCGTCTTCGGGTTTTCGACCAGTACGGAACTGTCGATCGCAGCGCTGGCCATCATGGGTGCGGCCGATATGATTTCCGTCTACGTGCGGGAGAGCCTGATTGCGCTCTGGACGCCGGACGAACTGCGCGGCCGGGTCAATGCCGTCAACATGGTCTTCGTGGGTGCCTCCAACGAACTCGGCGAATTCCGAGCAGGCACAATGGCTTCGATTTTCGGCGCCGTCCCCGCCGTTGTGATCGGTGGCGTTGGAACACTTGCCGTGGCGGCAATTTGGGCAACGAGCTTTTCGAAGCTGCGCAAGATCGACACGCTTGATGCGCCGGAGCGGCGAGGGCAAGTGTGACGGCCTTCAGGTCGAGACGATGAGCTCTGCTTCGATTTCGACCGGAAAGTTTAGCGGCAGGCCGGCAACGCCGATCGCGGATCGGGAGTGACTGCCCACCTCCGGTCCGAACACCTCGATGATCAGCTCGGTGAAGCCATTGATTACCGCGGGCGGATTGGCAAAGCGCGGCGCGCAATTCACCATACCGAACACGCGGCACCAGCCGGAAATGCGATCAAGGCTGCCCAACTCCCGCTTCAGGCTGCCCAACATCGAAAGAGCTACTTTCCGAGCGGATGCCTTCGCCTCTTCAATGGAGATGTTTTCGCCAACGGCTCCGAACGGACCGGCGGGCGTACCATCGGTATTCTGCGGACCATGGCCTGAGACGAACGCGCGATTGCCGCGCACGTTCACCCACGGAAACGGAAGGACCATGTTGGAAGGCAGTTTCAGGGGCTGTGGTAGAACCAATCCCATCGCGGCAAGTCTCTGCTCGTAGTTAGCCATGGAATTCCTCCGGAGATAGCTTGCTGGTCATTGCTCGGGCACGGAGATTTCCAAGATCTGATCCGGGATCGGAACGCATTCTTGCTGGTGAATATCGCCAGAGTGGATTCTAGCACGACGCGGTGCGGGGCGCACGCTGCTAAGCGGGAAGGGCGGCCTTGGATATCGCGACGGACTTGGCCGCCTTGCCTTTGAAAACGATGTCAAGGAACTCGTTCAGCCATGCTTTCAGCGGCGCGTCGAAGAGCATTCGTCCTTCCAGATGTTCACGACCCTGCTGTGCGTTCGGAAGAATGAAGCGATGGGCGCCGTGAACCACCCAGCGGTGCATCATCGCGCGCGTCAGCTCTGCGTGGAACTGCAGACCCCAGGCATGGCCGCCGTAGCGAAAGGCCTGATTGGGATAGGTATCTCCCTCCGCCAGCAGCTCCGCGCCGTGCGGCAGGTCAAAGCCTTCGCGGTGAAAGTGATAAACCATCCTCGGCCAGTGCATCAGCAGTCGGCCCTTCTCGGTGGGGCGTAGCGGATACCAACCGATCTCGGTGGAGCCATCAGCGTTCGCCTGAACCTTGCCGCCGAGTTGCCTGACCAGCATCTGTGCGCCAAGGCAGATGCCGAGCAGCGGGCGCTTCTCCCTCAGCGGCACATCGAGCCAGTTGATCTCCGTCTTGACGAAATCATCCGTATCGTTGGCGCTCATTGGTCCACCGAAGACAACGGCTCCTGCGTGCTCGGCAAGCGTGGAGGGAAGCTTGTCGCCGAGAGCCGGGCGCCGGATATCGAGCCGATACCCCTTCTCGACCAGCAGCTGACCAACCCGGCCAGGGCTCGAGCGCTCCTGATGCAGAACAATCAGAACCGGAGGTTGGATGTGCTCGGGTAAACGGTCAGTCGGCATCGTCCTGTACCACCTCGGTATCCGTGACCCGTCGTGCTGCCTCCTGCCGCTTCTGGATCCGCTCACGCGCGGAAACGCCGAGAAGTTCGGCGATCCGCCAGATCGCGTCATCCTCCATCTCGCTGCGCTCGCCATCGGCATAGACGATGTCCCAGAGGACTCCGATTAGTTCGAGCCGCTGTTCCGTGTTGAGGTGGCGCTTGAGATCCGAGGTGAAGCGGTAGTAGTCGACGGCATCGCTCTCTGCCTCCTGACCGGCGGCCATCAGCGCATCGAGCTGCTTGCGGTCTAGCCCATACTGATCTTTCAGCAGCTTGCGAAGTCGCTTCGTCTCACTGTCCTTGACCTGACCGTCGGCCTCCATGACCTGCATGCAGAGCGCGGCCACAGCGATGCGCGGATCATCGGGGGCGAAGCCTTTCTTTGCATTGTCGGAAGTCAGATTCTGAAAGAATTCCTGGAAGCGTTCGAACATTTAGGTCCTGTTTGTCTAGAAAAGGCGAAGCCGTGTCTTGGGTTCTGGCTCCGCCGCTGGATTGCGAACGCCGGGATCGTCCGGCAGGCCACCAAAGAAGGGGCGCGGTTCGGGTGAAGTTGCAGCTTCTGCCGCCTGCTTGCTTGGCGCCGGCGGTTTCGGAGATGGACGCGCCGCCTCGGCTATCGTGGCAGCCCGCTCGAGTTCGATGATACGGTGATCGCTGGCCGGGCTTTCGGAGCGAGCTTCGCGCACGGGCGGCAGCGTTTTCAGCGCGCTGTCGATGGAGATCGTCGTGCTTTCATCGACCGCTTTGTCCACATGGTCGAAAGGCGCCTTCCAGACAAAGGCATCCAGTCGACCCGTGACGGGTGAGAGTGGTAGCCATTTGTCGGAAACGAAGCCATCCGCCACCCACGCCGGATCGCGCGGCGCCTTGAGGGCCTGCGCAAGCCAATGGCGAATACGACCCTGATCGCCGGTTTCAGCCTCCTCGATATCCGCGAGCAGCAGGAAGGCGGCTTCGCGTGGCTCGATACGGGCAGCGGCTTCCGCCTTGGCGCGGGCTTTTGCAAAGTCCTGGGTGTCGAGAGCGGTCTGCGCCACGAGAAGCAAGGATTCGACGTTGTTTGGCCGCATCCCCTCCAGGCGCTCGGCGCGCTTCAGGCGGTCAGCGGCAGAGTCGCCGCTGCGGGCGCGAACATAGGTGCGGCCGATGTCGGGGTGCGGCGCGGACTTCCACGCCTGCTCGAGGATGGACGCCGCCTTGCGCAGCTTGTCTTCGCGGAACAGCGCCTTCGCGGCGATAATTGCGGCAGGCTCGAAGTCGGTGGCGAGCTTGAGCGCATGCGTGGCGTCGTCGCGCGCGCCCGCTGGATCGTTTTCTAGTTTTTCGGTGGCGCGGGCGGTCAACAGCACGGCGCGAAGCCGGTCAGCCTCGGCCCTTTCGATGACGCGGCCTGCCTTTTGCTGCTCCAGCAACCGCATCGCATCATCCCAGCGGCCTGCCTGGCTGCGATACTCGAGCGTTGCCTGGGCAGCCCAAGGCAAGTAGGGCGCGTTGTCGGCAGCCTTCTCCGCATACTGGCGCGCTGCCTCACTGGCGCCGAGCCGCTTGGCTTCCAGATACAGTCCGCGCAGCCCGAGTTCGCGGGTCTCGGGATCGTTGGTCATCGCTTCGAATTTGGCCCGGGCTTCGTCGTGGCGACCCTCGATCAGCGCTGCCTGTGCCTCGAGGAGAGCGATCAGCGGCTCCTGATCGGCGCGAATCAGACCGCGGGAGCGTGCGACCATCTTGCGCGCCATCACCGCATTGCCGGCACCCGCTGCGATCAGGCCTGTTGATAGTGCCTGATAGCCGCGATCACGCTTGCGGGCACGAAAGTAGCGGGTGACGGAATAGGGCGACATCCACAGCGTTCGCAGCAACCACCACAGGACCATCACGGCCGCAATGAGTGCGATCAGGGCGCTTGCCGCAACGATAAGCCGGGTCTGGTAGAGCTGTCCTTCCCAGATCAGCGAAAGATCGCCGGGGCGATCGGCCAGCCAGGAAAATCCGTAGCCGAGTGCCAGGACGAGGAGGGCAAATATGACGAGCCTGACCATGCCTCAGCCCTCCTTGCCGGCGTTGGAAACGGCCTTGGACAAGGCGCTGCCCACCAGATCCTCGACACGGATGCGCGCTTCAAGCGATTGTTTGAAGGCGGCGGATGCCTGTTTCGCCTGAGCCGGCAGATTGGCCCATTCGGATGCGGCGCCCTGCAGGTCGCCGTTCTTCACCTTGTCCTCCATGCGTGCGGCGATCGCCTCTACGCTCTCGCCCTCGACATTGCCGACGGGACGAACCTTCACCAACGATTTGGCACTCGCCATCAATCGGTCGGACCAACTCTGGTTGGAGTCGGTCTGATTAACGGAATCGACGATAGCCGTTGCGACGTCCGGTACCTGGCGGACCAGCTCGGCACGCGAGGGAACGCCGGTCTCCGCGAAATTGCGCAGATCTGTGGTAGCGGGATCATCAGGGGAGACGCCGGCAAACGTGTCGAGTTCGGCAACGAACGGCCCGCCGCGATCGATCGCCGCCTTCAGCGCCGCGGCCGCGATCGCCTTGGCGACGGCGACATCCTGCCGCGGTTCATTGAGCTTCTTTTCCGCTTCAGCCAGACGTTGCTCCATTTCGGCGCTGTCGGAGGTTTTTTGTTCCGAGGCCTGAGTGACGGCGCCACGCAACTGGTCAATCTGGCCGGTCAAGTCGACAATTTTCTGATTGAGCGCATCGACTGCCGGCGTGTCGGTGGCAGCAGCGGTCGGGTTTTTGGCGGTCGCTTCCAACGCCGCAATGCGCTGCTCCAGCGCACTGTTATCTGATGTGGAGGGGGCAGCGGTGAGATTGGCGACCGATTGCTTCAGCCCGTCGATTTCGGCGGAGAGATTGGTGACATCGGCAGATGGTACAGCGGGAGCGGACGGGCTGGGCAGGTAGCCGGCATATTGAATGGCCCCGGCGCCGACCAATGCTATTAGACCACCAACAATACCGGCGGCGACCAAGGACGACGTGCTGCCCCGCTGCGAGGCAGGCGGCGCCGGAGGAACCGGCTCATTAGCCACGGGCTCAGCAGCTGTTGGCGCTTCATGAGGCGGCGGCTCATTGGGCGTTTCGGCCTGCGCTGCGGGTTCATCTGAGGGGCTCGCGTCCGGTTCATCGGCCGGCTCCTCGGCCTTCGTTTCGGCATCCTTGGCAGAAGCAAATTCCTGCGTGTCCAGATCGATAGTGACCGGCTCTTCGGTGCTCTTCGAGTGGCGAGGCGGATTTCCTGGTGCCATGAGATCCTCATCTTAATGCATCGCAACGAAACTAATCAGTGATGCCAGTCAAGGAAAGAGGTTAGATGAAATTTGGGCATCTAAGCGTTCAAAGGAGCGACAAAAGGCTGCGCTCCTCCGGCATCGTCGCGATGCTCACGGCGCCCTGCAGTGGCATCGGCACTGCCTCCGCAACGGACTTGCTGAGGCAGAGAAGGCGCGTCCCATCTAGCGCATCGGGGCTCATGTGCGCCGCGACCATGCCGAAGAAGTTTTCGGCTGTCTGACGCGAGTAGAAGAGGATCGCATCCGGCCGTTGGTGTGCAAAGATCGTTTCCAGCGTCTGCGGTGCGATCCGTGTCGGCTCCATCCGGTAACATTCGGCGACAGTGATCTCCAGGCCGATTTCGCGCGCTCGCTTCTCGAAGGTCTCGGCTCTTGGCAGGCCGGTCAGATACAGAACGGGGCCACCAGCTCTCTCCGCAATCGTCTGCGCAAGTTCGTGGCCGTTGCCGCTGGATGCGGTGACGGAGACGAAGCCGAACGCGCGTGCTTCTTCGGCGGTTGCCTTCCCGACCGCAAAGACGGGGCGTGCGAGGTGAACGGCGAACTCAGCGCTTCGCCAAGCGAGCGCCCTGATCGCTTCAGCACTGGTGATTGCAATGCTGCCTTCGGTCGTCTCGAGGCCACGTACCGCTGTATCAACGTAGTGAACCGGCTGCGACAGCGGCAGCGATATCGGTTCGTGTCCCAGCTCGCGAAGACGCTTGGCGGTGCGCTCGCCCGAATACTGGGGACGGGTCACGAGCACGCGCATCGGGACGTCAACTCCAGTCGTCGAAGAAGCTGCTGCCGGCGCGTGCGCGGATTTCCTGCCCGGCACGCGTGCCCAATGCAGCAGCATCGCGCCGGTGGCCATCGACGCTGACGGCGTGCTGATTGCGACCGTCCGGCGTGATGATCAAGCCGGAGAAGCGGACTTGATCGCCTTCACAGATGGCATAGCCGCCGATCGGCGTGCGGCACGAGCCGTCCAAGGCGGTGAGAAACGCTCTTTCGCAGGAAACCGCATCGAAGGTTGCCGCATCATTGATGGGTGCAAGCAGGTCATCGATGCGGGCGTTGCCGATCCGGCTTTCGATGCAGATCGCGCCCTGTGCCGGCGCGGGCGGAAAGGTTTCCACGGCGAGGATATCTGTTATCACGTCGACCTTGCCGAGGCGCTTCAATCCGGCGAGCGCAAGCAGCGTCGCATCGACCTGGCCCTCCTGCAGCTTTCTCAACCGTGTATCGACAAGTCCACGAAAGGTAATAACGTTGATGTCGGGGCGCAGGCGACGGATCAACGCCTGTCGGCGAAGCGACGAAGAGCCGACGGTCGCGCCGTGGGGTAGGTCGATCAGTTTCGGCGCTGTGCGTCCGATCACCGCGTCTCGGACATCTTCGCGGGGCAAGTAGGCGGAAAGACAGAGCCCTTCGGGAAGCCGCGTCGGCATGTCCTTGGCGGAATGCACGGCTATGTCGAGGTCGCCGCTCGCAAGCTGCTGCTCCAGCTCTTCCGTGAACAGGCCCTTGCCGCCGATCTCGGCCAGCGAGCGGTCGGTGATGCGATCGCCCTTGGTGCTCAGCACGACGATTTCGAACATCTCTTCCGGCAACCCGTGCGCCGCCATCAGCCTGTCACGCGCTTCGCGAGCTTGGGCGAGCGCCAGCGGGCTGCCTCGAGTGCCGATCCGGAAAGGTTTTGTTTGCATCCGCATTGATCCGTTGTTACCGGAGTTCCTCGTAAACAGGTTTAAGACCCATCGCAATCAACGATCAGGTTTCATGGCGCCCTTTCTACGCATCCTCGGCATCGAAACAAGCTGCGACGAAACCGCGGCGGCAGTGGTCGAGCGAGCTCTTGACGGGCAGCCGACGGTGCGTTCGGACGTCGTCTTGAGCCAACTCGAGGAGCACAGCGCCTATGGCGGCGTCGTGCCGGAGATCGCCGCGCGCGCCCATGTCGAAGCCCTGGATACGCTGATCGACGAAGCCTTGAAACGTGCCAATGTGTCGCTCTCGGATATCGATGCCATCGCGGCAACCTCGGGGCCTGGCCTCATCGGCGGTCTGCTCGTCGGCCTCATGACCGGAAAGGCGATCGCCAAAGCATCCGGAAAACCGCTCTATGCCGTCAACCATCTCGAGGGGCATGCATTGACGGCGCGGCTGACGGACGGGCTCGCCTTTCCTTATCTGATGCTGCTCGTTTCGGGCGGCCATACCCAGCTTATTCTTGTCCGCGGTGTCGGGCAATATGAACGCTGGGGTACGACGATCGACGACGCGCTCGGCGAAGCCTTCGACAAGACGGCGAAACTGCTGAGCCTGCCTTATCCCGGCGGTCCGGCAGTCGAGCGCGCGGCCAAGAGCGGTAACCCGGATCGCTTCAATTTTCCGCGACCTTTGGTGGGAGAGGCCAAGCTCAATTTCTCGTTTTCCGGTCTGAAGACGGCGGTGCGCCAGGCGGCGACAGAAATCGCGCCGTTGACGGAGCAGGATGTCGCCGACATCTGCGCCTCATTCCAGAAGGCGATCTCACGGACGCTGAAGGATCGCATCGGCCGTGGGTTGGAACGCTTCAAGGCTGAGTTCCCAAATGTCGACGGCGGGCCGGCCCTCGTGGTTGCTGGCGGGGTCGCTGCCAATCTGGAGGTTCGCAGTACCCTGCAGTCGCTTTGCGGCAAGCATGGCTTTCGTTTCGTCGCGCCGCCGCTGCGGCTGTGCACCGATAACGCCGTGATGATTGCCTGGGCTGGCCTGGAGCGGATGGCGACAGGCGTCGAACCGGATGACCTCGATGTGCAGCCGCGCTCGCGCTGGCCGCTGGATTCCAACGCCGAGACATTGCTTGGCTTCGGCAAGCGGGGAGCGAAAGCATGAGCGAGAAGATTGCCGTCATCGGAGCCGGTGCTTTTGGAACCGCACTTGCCGCGGTGATCGCCTTGACGGAACGCAACGCGGTGACACTCGTCGGTCGGGATCCTGAATTGATCGCGGACCTGAAGGCCGAACGTTTGCACGATGCGGTCTTGCCGGGCATCGCGTTGCCGGAGTCCCTTGCCTTTTCCGCCGAACCAGATGCGATCGGCGATGCCGACATGGTGCTCTTCGCGATGCCTTCACAGGCGCAGGCGGATGCGGCGAGACAGTACCGGCCCTATCTCGCAAGCGATGCCATCGTTGTCACCTGTGCCAAGGGCATTGAGAGGGCAACAGGCAATCTGCTGACTGACATGCTGGAGCGCGAAATACCGGGTCACGCGATTGCTGTCCTATCCGGACCCGGCTTTGCGGCCGATATCGCGAAGGGATTGCCAACGGCCATGGCAATTGCTGCGGCGGATATGGACGTCGCCGAAAGGCTGGCCCACGCCATTTCCGGGCGGACGTTCCGGCTTTATGCATCGTCTGACCGGATCGGCGTGCAGCTCGGCGGAGCACTGAAAAACGTCCTGGCGATCGCATGCGGTATCGTCGAGGGAGCCGGCATTGGCGACTCGGCGCGCGCGGCACTGATTGCACGCGGGCTTGCCGAAATGTCCCGTTTCGTCGTTGCAAAAGGCGGGCAGGCGGATACGGTGCGCGGGTTGTCCGGCCTCGGCGATCTGGTGCTGACGGCGACCAGCCATCAATCGCGTAATCTACGCTTCGGGATTGCGCTCGGCCGCGGCGAGACAGTCGATCCCGCCCACGGCGAGCTCGTTGAAGGCGCCTTTGCGGCCGCTGTTGCATCGCGTCTGGCGCAGTCGCTGAATGTCAGCATGCCGATCACCGATGCCGTTTCCGCTATCATCGAAGGCAAGCTCGGCATCGCCGAAGCCATCGATCAGCTCATGACGCGTCCGATTACGACTGAATAGGAGTTCCGATATGCTTTTTGCTCTCCTCTGCAAGGATAAGCCCGATCACCTCAATGTCCGCATGGAGGCACGGCCCGCCCACGTGGAACATCTCAACAAGCTCAATGCTGAAGGCGTTTTGAAGATGGCTGGACCGTTTCTCGATGGCGAGGGCAAGCCCTGCGGCAGCCTCGTTATCATTCATGCCGACACGATCGAAGCGGCCAAGGCCCTGGCGGACAGCGATCCCTACGCAAAGGCCGGACTTTTCGAGAGCGTCGACATCAAGCCCTTCAACTGGGTCTTCAATAATCCGGAGGCATGAGCGTGGCGCACTGGCTTTACAAATCCGAACCTGCTTCCTGGTCTTGGCAGCAGCAAAAGGCGGCCGGCGAGAAGGGCACCGAATGGACCGGTGTCCGCAACTATCTCGCCCGCAACAACATGCGGGCGATGCAGCTGGGTGACAAGGGCTTCTTCTATCACTCCAACGAAGGTCTCGAGATCGTCGGTATCGTCGAAGTCTGCGCTCTGTCTCATCCGGACTCGACGGCAAAAGGTGACGACCGCTGGGATTGCGTGGATATTCGCGCTGTTTGCGACATCCCCAAGCCGGTCTCGCTCAAAGACATCAAGGCCAACGAGAAGTTCGCCAAGATGTCGCTCGTCACCTCCATGCGGCTTTCGGTCCAGCCGGTGACGGATGAGGAGTATCTGGAGATCTGCCGGCTGGGTGGTCTCGACAATCCGCCGCGTTGAGCCGCCTTTGAGAACCGATCCCGAGATCTTCATCCGCGCCAATACCAGCCCGATGACGCCGCCGCATGTGCCGGAAATTCGACTGCATCTGGCAGACGAGGCGCATGAGTTGTGGCTGAAGACGGAAGAGGAGCTTGCGGAAATCGGTCTGCCGCCGCCCTTCTGGGCGTTCGCCTGGGCGGGTGGTCAGGGGCTGGCGCGCTACATACTCGACCATCCTGATATCGTTGCCGGCAAGCGCGTTCTCGACTTCGCCACAGGTTCCGGCCTGGTGGCGATTGCCGCAAAGATGGCGGGAGCTGCCAAGGTCGTTGCCGCCGACATCGATCCGTGGACCGAAACCGCTGTGCGGCTGAACGCCGGCCTGAACGCGGTCGAGGTCGATTTCACTGCTGCTGATCTGATTGGCGGCCAGGTCGAGGCCGACATTCTGCTCGCCGGTGATGTCTTCTATGACAGCGGCTTTGCCACCGCGATCGTTCCGTGGTTCGAAGCTCTCAGCCGCCAAGGCATTACGGTCCTCGTCGGCGATCCGGGTCGCAGCTATCTTCCCAAGGACCGCCTAAAATTCTGCGCAGTCTATCAGGTGCCGGTTACGCGAGCGCTTGAGGATAGCGAGGTGAAGAAAACAACTGTCTGGCGTTTCACGGCCTGATAACGCAGACGCCTGCCTCGTAAGAGCAGCTGCTGCTTTTCGCCGTGACGTTGATGACCTTGGCCATTGGTGCAAGGGTCGTGGTTTGCGTTGGTGCTGGAAGGCCGTAGCCGCTGCCGACCGCATAAGTTCCGCCGTCGTTGTCATACACGTAGGACGATCCGGCATAGGTGCCGCTTGCGTTTCCGCCGCCCAGCTGTGGCGCAACAAGGACGATGACGTTGCGTCCACCGTAGCCGCCATAACCTCCGCCATAGCCGCGATAACCATTGTAGCCACCATTCGGCCATGAAGCGCGCTTGATCAGAGGCGTTCGGCCGTGGCGATAGCCGAACTGGCCGTATCCATCTGAGAAACGGATGCGTCCATCGTTCCATCCACGAAAGGGTCGGCCGACGATGGTGGGTGCATGATGCCTGACGAATCCCTTACCACCGTGGCGAGAGAACGAATTCTTGCCGAAATCGCCCGCCGAGGTCGGTAGCGCGATCAAAGCAGCGGCGACAAGTGAAACGAGCGTGGAGATAGTCTTCAGCATCACGCGGATCTCCGAAAATGAAATGGTTAACAAAGCGTTAACAGCAAAATGCGCCAAAAGTCGTCGGTTGTCCAGAAGACGTCGCGGCATGCCGCTTGCGTCGAGCACCGGCCGGGCCGTCAAGCACAGTTCGCGCCACCCAGAGACGCAAATCGATTAAATTAAATTGGGGGTGCAATTATACTTGTCGTTAGGGGCTTCCGTGATTAAACGTCGCCATTGATGCGACGCACACAAACAAATTTGTCATTCGTGTGGTTGCCTTGAATGCTCCGAAATCCGGGAGCGCAGAGAAGACGCCGCGAGGTTCTGATGGCGAATGTCACAAATAACCGGCCCCTGTCGCCGCATTTGCAAATTTATAAACCAATCCCCACTATGGTTATGTCGATCGTCCACCGTATTACTGGTGGCGCACTTTATGTCGGCACGCTGCTGGTCGCCTGGTGGCTGATCGGAGCTGCAACCGGCCAGGCCTATTATGATTGGGTCAACTGGATACTCGGCAGCATCGTCGGCAAGCTCGTGTTGCTCGGCTATACCTGGGCACTGCTGCACCACATGGTCGGCGGCTTGCGTCACTTCGTCTGGGATCTCGGCTACGGCTTCGATAAGGAAGTCTCGACCAAGATGGCTCAGGCTTCGATCGTCATATCGCTCTGTCTGACCGTGCTGGTCTGGGTGATCGGCTTCCTCATTCGCTTCTGAAGGTTGTTCTCATGGATATGCGCACCCCCCTCGGCAAGGTTCGCGGCCTTGGCTCGGCCAAGGAAGGAACCGATCATTTCTGGCGCCAGCGCGTCACGGCGGTTGCCAATGTGCCGCTCTTCCTCTTCTTCATCATTTTCATGATCGTTCACGCAGGCGCGCCTTACGCAGACGTGGTTCGCGCCTTGTCGAACCCGCTTGTTGCAGTCGTCATGGGTCTGATGGTCGTCTCGGGCACCATTCATATGCGGCTCGGTATGCAGGTGATCATCGAGGATTACGTACATGGCGAATTCGCCAAGATCGGCCTGCTGATGCTGAACACCTTCTTTTCGATCCTGATGGCGGGGCTCTGTCTCTTCGCCATTTTGAAAATTGCATTCGTAGGATAACCGTATCATGGCACCGACTTCACCCGTTCAGAATGGGAAGGCCTACAAGTACGTCGATCACTCATACGATGTGATCGTCGTCGGCGCCGGTGGCGCCGGGCTTCGCGCCACGCTCGGCATGGCCGAACAGGGTTTCCGCACCGCCTGCATCACCAAGGTTTTCCCGACCCGCTCGCACACGGTCGCGGCCCAGGGCGGCATCGCCGCCTCGCTGCAGAACATGACGCCGGACAGCTGGCAGTGGCACCTCTACGACACCGTCAAGGGCTCCGACTGGCTCGGCGACGTCGACGCCATGCAGTATCTCACCATGGAAGCGCCGAAGGCGGTCTATGAACTCGAACATTACGGCGTGCCCTTCTCGCGCAACGAGGAAGGCAAGATTTACCAGCGCCCGTTCGGTGGCCACATGCAGAACTTCGGCGAAGGCCCGCCGGTACAGCGCACCTGTGCCGTTGCCGACCGTACCGGCCATGCCATCCTGCACACGCTATACGGCCAGTCGCTGCGCAACAATGCCGAGTTCTTCATCGAGTATTTCGCGCTCGACTTGATCATGTCGGAAGACGGCAGCCGGTGCACCGGCGTCGTTGCCTGGTGTCTTGACGATGGCACGATCCATCGTTTCGCTGCCAAGATGGTGGTGCTGGCGACCGGCGGCTACGGCCGCGCCTATTTCTCGGCAACGTCTGCCCACACCTGCACCGGTGACGGCGGCGGCATGGTGGCACGCGCCGGCCTGCCCTTGCAGGACATGGAATTCGTGCAGTTCCACCCGACCGGCATCTATGGTTCGGGCTGTCTCATCACCGAAGGCGCGCGCGGCGAAGGCGGTTACCTCGTCAATTCCGAGGGCGAACGCTTCATGGAGCGCTATGCGCCTTCGGCCAAGGACCTTGCCTCGCGCGACGTTGTTTCGCGTTGCATGACGCTGGAAATCCGCGAAGGCCGCGGCGTCGGCAAGGCCAAGGACCACATCTTCCTGCATCTCGACCATCTCGATCCGGCCGTTCTGCATGAACGCCTGCCGGGAATTTCCGAGAGCGCCAAGATATTTGCCGGCGTCGACGTGACGCGCGAGCCGATCCCGGTCCTGCCGACGGTCCACTACAACATGGGCGGCATTCCGACCAATTATTGGGGCGAAGTGCTGAATGCCGACAGCTCAAATCCGGAACGCATCATCCCCGGCCTGATGGCCGTCGGTGAAGCCGGCTGTGCCTCCGTGCATGGGGCCAACCGCCTCGGCTCCAATTCGCTGATCGACCTCGTGGTCTTCGGCCGCGCTGCCGCGATCCGCGCCGGCGAGGTGATCGACCGTGCGGCCCCAATCCCGCACCTCAACGTCGCTGCCTGCGACAAGATCATGGATCGCTTCGACGGCCTGCGTCACGCCAGCGGCAGCACGCCGACGGCTGTGCTGCGCGAGAAGATGCAGCGCGCCATGCAGGAAGACGCTGCCGTGTTCCGCACGCAGGAATCGCTGGAATCGGGCTGCAAGCGCATCTCGGCCATCTGGCAGGAAATGCGAGACATCAAGGTCACTGACCGTTCGATGATCTGGAACTCAGACCTCGTGGAAACGCTCGAGCTACAGAACCTGATGGCCAATGCCATCACCACCATCTACGGCGCCGAGGCGCGCAAGGAAAGCCGCGGCTCGCATGCGCGAGAGGACTACACCGAAGGCGCATTTGCCGGCCGCGACGACGTCAACTGGCGCAAGCATACGCTCGCCTGGGTCAACGACGCCGGCGACGTCAAGCTCGACTACCGCCCGGTTCACACCGAGCTCATCGCAGAGGGCATCGATCCCAAGAAGATCGCGCCCAAGGCTCGCGTGTACTAAGAGGAACTGGACATGGTTGAACTCGCTCTTCCCAAGAACTCCCAGATGCGCGAAGGCAAGGTGTGGCCGAAGCCGGCGGGTGCGAAGAACACCCGCGAATTCCGCGTCTACCGCTGGAGCCCGGATGACGGTCAGAACCCGTCGATCGACACTTTCTACATCGATGTCGACGATTGCGGCCCGATGGTGCTCGACGGTCTGCTCTATATCAAGAACAAGATCGACCCGACGCTGACGCTGCGCCGTTCCTGTCGTGAGGGCATTTGCGGTTCCTGCGCGATGAACATCGATGGCACCAATACGCTGGCCTGCACCAAGGGCCTCGACGACATCAAGGGCACGGTGAAGATCTATCCGCTGCCGCATTTGCCTGTCGTCAAGGACCTGGTTCCCGACTTGAGCAACTTCTATGCCCAGCATCGCTCGATCGAGCCGTGGCTGAAGACGGTTTCACCGACGCCGGCCAAGGAGTGGAAGCAGAGCCACGAGGATCGCCAGAAGCTCGACGGTCTCTACGAGTGCATCCTGTGTGCCTGCTGCTCGACCTCCTGTCCGAGCTACTGGTGGAACGGCGACCGTTACCTCGGCCCGGCTGTTCTCTTGCAGGCCTACCGTTGGCTGATCGACTCGCGAGACGAGGCGACTGGCGAGCGCCTCGACAATCTCGAGGATCCGTTCCGCCTCTATCGCTGCCATACCATCATGAACTGTGCGCAGACCTGCCCGAAGGGTCTGAACCCGGCAAAGGCGATCGCCGAAATCAAGAAGATGATGGTCGAGCGCCGCGTCTGATCGATCCAGCAAGAGGGCCGCAGATGCGGCCCTTTTCTTTATCCGATCACGCAGCCTTGATTTGCCCGGGATTGCGCCAAATTTGTCTCGGGTTTACGGCGTTGCTCCCACATCGACACAATTTCTCCTCGCGCTGGCTTGATTCAATGCAGCCTTTCAAGATAATTCCGCCGTGATTGCGCGGCAACTTCAGGACAATACTGGAAAAATCAGGAGTATCATGATGCAGTTCAGACATATGGCGACAGGTCTCGTGGTTATTCTGTCGTTAGCTGGCTGCCAGCGCACCGCTTACAATGATGCAAGCTATTCTGCCCCGGCGCCGCTCACGGCGCAGCCGGTTCCTTCGGTTCAGGGCGGGCAGCTTCCGCCGCCTTCCGGCTCTTCCCAGTTCCCTGCCGCTCCGACGACCACGGCGCCTGTCGCCGGCGGCCAGCCCGGTGCGATGGCCGCGAATGCGATGGATGTCACCAAGGAATCGATGGTCGGCAGCTGGCGCGTCAACGGGTCCTGCGACATGTTCCTGACGCTGACCAATCTTGGCAGCGGCTCGCGCGGCGGTACGCGCGGCTGCGTCGGCGAACTGACGGCGATGGGCTCCTGGGAAGTCACGGGCAAGCAGGTCATCCTGAAGGACCGCAGCGGCAATCAGATAGGCAGCGTCTACAAGACTGCCGACAACGCCTTTAGCGGCCAGACCAATACCGGCCAGCCGATCAGCCTCAGCCGTTAAAAGATCAGGCGGCGAAGGCCGCCGATCCTGCATAGGCGGACCTCCTTTATGCAACCCATGCCAGACTATTCCCTGAGCGTCAGCGAACAGTTGAAGTCGCTGACGGCTTCGGGCGCGCTTCAAATCGATTCAGCCCAGATGCATGTGGCGAAATGTCTGGACCGGGTTCTGTCGGCGCTGAAGCAGAGGCGGCCGGCGGCAAAGGCAAGCGCTCTCGGCTGGTTGTTCGCCAACAAGAAGAAGCCGTCGGAATCGGTCAAGGGGCTCTACATTCACGGCAGCGTCGGCCGCGGCAAGACGATGCTGATGGATATGTTTTTCGGGATGGCGCCCTGCGCGAAGAAGCGGCGCGCGCATTTCCATGAATTCATGACCGACGTGCACCACCGCATTGCGGTACACCGGCTGAAGCTGAAGCAGGGCGAAACGAAGCAGGCCGATCCCATTCCGGTCGTCGCTGCTGCTCTCTATGACGAAGCCGAACTGCTTTGCTTTGATGAGTTTACCGTGACGGACATTGCCGATGCGATGATTCTGTCGCGGCTTTTCTCCGAACTTTTCCGGCGCGGATGCCTGCTGGTCGCGACCTCGAATGTCGAGCCCGACAATCTTTACAAGGACGGCCTCAATCGAAGCCTGTTCCTGCCCTTCGTCGACCTTCTGAAACAGAATGTCGAGATCGTGACCCTCGACTCGCCGACCGATTACCGGATGGAGAAGCTCGACAGTCAGCCGGTCTACCTGACGCCCATCGACGAGCGCACGGACATGGCGATGGAAGCGTCTTGGACTCAGGCACTGCATGGGCGAAAGGCGCAACCGCTCGAAATTCCGATGAAAGGGCGCTCAATCCACGTTCCCCTTGCAGTCGATCGCATCGCGCGCTTCTCCTTTGCCGACCTTTGCGAAAAACCGCTCGGTCCGGCTGACTTTCTCGCGATTACAGAGCGTTTCGATGCGATCTTCCTCGAACACGTGCCATTGCTGGGGCCTGACAAACGGAATCAGATCAAGCGCTTCATCATCTTGGTCGATACGCTTTACGATCATGCGGTGCGGCTCTATGTCTCCGCAGCAGCGATGCCTGAAAATTTGTTGACACAAGCGCGTGGTACCGAGGGCTTCGAGTTCGACCGCACTGTCTCGCGTCTTTTCGAAATGCGCAGCGCCGAGTATCTCGCATTGCACCATGAGCGACGGGCTGCCGAGTAAACGCTTTGGTGACAATTTATATTACGTTTACGTAAGAATTTTATGATCTAAACGATTGAAATTCCTCGCTCAAAAATAATCGTTTGCCAATTTTTGGCTTTGGGGCTATGCGATGGCGGCATTGGGCGATGCCCCCTCCGCGCGTCGCCTGACGAATTTTGATCGCAAAGGAAACAGCGAAATGGCGCGTAACAAGATCGCACTCATTGGTTCTGGCATGATTGGTGGCACGCTGGCGCATCTCGCCGGCCTGAAGGAGCTGGGCGACATCGTTCTCTTCGATATCGCCGACGGTATTCCTCAGGGTAAGGGCCTCGACATTGCTCAGTCCTCTCCGGTCGAGGGTTTCGACGCCAACCTGACGGGCGCCAGCGACTACTCCGCGATCGAAGGCGCGGACGTCTGCATCGTCACCGCCGGCGTCGCCCGCAAGCCGGGCATGAGCCGCGACGATCTTCTCGGCATCAACCTCAAGGTCATGGAGCAGGTCGGCGCCGGCATCAAGAAGTACGCCCCGAACGCTTTCGTTATCTGCATCACCAACCCGCTCGACGCGATGGTCTGGGCGCTGCAGAAGTTCTCCGGCCTCCCTGCCAACAAGGTCGTCGGCATGGCCGGCGTGCTCGACAGCTCGCGCTTCCGCCTGTTCCTCTCCCAAGAATTCAACGTTTCCGTCCAGGATGTCACGGCATTCGTTCTCGGCGGCCACGGCGACACCATGGTGCCGCTCGCTCGTTACTCCACGGTCGCAGGTATCCCGCTGACCGACCTTATCACCATGGGTTGGGTCACCAAGGAGCGTCTGGAAGAAATCATCCAGCGCACCCGCGATGGCGGAGCCGAAATCGTCGGCCTGCTGAAGACTGGCTCGGCCTACTACGCGCCGGCTGCTTCCGCGATCGAAATGGCTGAATCCTACCTCAAGGACAAGAAGCGCGTCCTGCCTTGCGCGGCTCAGCTGACCGGCCAGTACGGCGTCAAGGACATGTATGTCGGCGTTCCCACGGTCATTGGTGCCGGCGGCGTCGAGCGCATCATCGAGATCGACCTGAACAAGGCCGAGAAGGAAGCCTTCGACAAGTCTGTCGGCGCTGTCGCCGGCCTATGCGAAGCCTGCATCAACATCGCGCCTGCGCTCAAGTAATCAGACCACGCGCTGACGTCATCCAAACAGGAATAGACCCATGAATATTCATGAATATCAGGCCAAGGCCCTGCTGAAGGGCTATGGCGCGCCGGTCGCGCAAGGTGTGGCGATCCTCAAGGTCGAGGAGGCCGAAGCTGCCGCCAAGTCGCTCCCCGGCCCGCTTTACGTGGTCAAGAGCCAGATTCACGCCGGCGGCCGCGGTAAGGGCAAGTTCAAGGAACTCGGCCCAGACGCGAAGGGCGGCGTTCGCCTCGCCAAGTCGATCGACGAAGTCGTTGCCCACGCCAAGGAAATGCTCGGCAATACGCTGGTGACGGCGCAGACAGGTGAAGCTGGCAAGCAGGTCAACCGCCTCTACATCGAAGACGGCGCCGACATCGCTCGCGAGCTCTATTGCTCGCTGCTCGTCGATCGCTCCGTCGGCCGCGTTGCCTTCGTCGTCTCGACGGAAGGCGGCATGGACATCGAGGCCGTCGCTCACGACACGCCTGAAAAGATCCACACGATTGCGATCGATCCGGAAGCCGGTGTCACGGCTGCCGATGTTGCTGCGATCTCCAAGGCGCTGCAGCTCGACGGCGCTGCCGCCGAAGACGCAAAGGCGCTGTTCCCGGCGCTCTACAAGGCTTTCGGCGAAAAGGACATGGCTCTGCTTGAAGTCAACCCGCTGATCGTCATGAAGGACGGCCACCTGCGCGTTCTCGACGCTAAGATGTCGTTCGACGGCAATGCGCTGTTCCGCCATGACGACGTCAAGGCGCTGCGCGACGAGACCGAAGAAGACGCCAAGGAAATCGAGGCCTCGAAGTGGGACCTCGCCTATGTCGCCCTCGATGGCAATATCGGCTGCATGGTCAACGGCGCCGGTCTTGCGATGGCGACGATGGACATCATCAAGCTCTATGGCAAGGAGCCGGCGAACTTCTGCGACGTCGGCGGTGGCGCCGGCAAGGAGAAGGTCGCTGCGGCCTTCAAGATCATTACCGCCGACCCGAAGGTCGAGGGCATCCTCGTTAACATCTTCGGCGGCATCATGCGCTGTGACGTCATCGCCGAAGGCGTTGTCGCGGCTGTTCAGGAAGTCGGTCTTAAGGTTCCGCTCGTCGTGCGCCTCGAAGGCACCAATGTCGAGCTTGGCAAGAAGATCCTCAACGAGTCGGGCCTGGCGATCACCGCAGCCGACGACCTTGACGATGCGGCGAAGAAGATCGTCGCGGCGATCAAAGCCTAATCTGGAAGGACCGGAAAGAATGTCTATTCTCGTCAACAAAGACACGAAGGTTCTCGTTCAGGGCCTGACCGGCAAGACCGGCACCTTCCATACCGAACAGGCGCTCGCCTATTACGGCACCAAGATGGTCGGCGGTATTCATCCGAAAAAGGGCGGCGAATCGTGGTCGTCGGGCGTCGATGGCACCTCGCTGCCGATCTTCGCGACCGTTGCCGAAGCCAAGGAAAAGACCGGCGCCGACGCGACCGTGATCTACGTTCCGCCGGCAGGCGCCGCCGACGCGATCATCGAGGCGATCGAAGCCGAGATCCCGTTCATCACCTGCATCACCGAAGGCATCCCTGTTATGGACATGGTCCGCGTCAAGGCTCGCCTCGACCGCTCCAAGTCGCGACTGCTTGGGCCCAACTGCCCGGGCATCCTGACGCCGGAAGAATGCAAAATCGGCATCATGCCGGGCTCGATCTTCCGCAAGGGTTCGGTCGGTATCGTTTCCCGCTCGGGCACGCTGACCTACGAAGCGGTGTTCCAGACCTCGAACGAAGGCCTCGGCCAGACGACGGCCGTCGGCATCGGCGGTGATCCGGTCAAGGGCACCGAGTTCATCGACGTCCTGGAAATGTTTCTCGCAGACGAAGCCACCCAGTCGATCATCATGATCGGCGAAATCGGCGGCTCGGCTGAAGAAGACGCGGCACAGTTCCTGATCGACGAAGCCAAGAAGGGCCGCAAAAAGCCGATGGCGGGTTTCATCGCTGGCCGTACGGCTCCCAAGGGCCGTACGATGGGCCACGCCGGTGCTGTCGTGTCCGGTGGCAAGGGCGATGCGGAATCGAAGATCGCGGCCATGGAATCGGCCGGGATCAAGGTATCGCCGTCCCCCGCTCGCCTCGGTAAGACGCTGGTTGAAGTCCTCAAGGGCTAATCCAATCTATAACCCGGGCAGCGGTTCTTACTGTCTGCCCGGATCTCGACTTCGAAATGAAATGAGCCGCGGACAGGCGGCTAACGACAGATGCGGCAAGCCGGTCGAGTATCCGGCGGATTCACAAGTCAGGAGGCGGACGAAAGCGTCCGCATGTAACCATGGCACGGCAAGAAGCCAACGAGCAGTTTCAGATTACCTCGTTCCTGGATGGCGCCAATGCTTCGTATATCGAGCAGCTTTATGCGCGCTATGAGGAAGACCCGAACTCGGTCGGCGAGGAGTGGCGGTCTTTCTTCAAGGCGCTGGAAGACAATCCGGAAGATGTGAAGAAGGCGGCCAAGGGTGCATCCTGGCGCAAGAAGGATTGGCCTCTGCAGCCCAAGAGCGACCTCGTTTCGGCGCTCGACGGTGATTGGGGCACTGTTGAAAAGATCATCGAGACCAAGGTCAAGGGCAAGGCGGAAGCCGCCGGCAAGCCGACCGATGGCGCCGATATCCTGCAGGCAACGCGCGATTCCGTCCGTGCCATCATGATGATCCGCGCCTACCGCATGCGCGGTCACTTGCATGCCAAGCTCGATCCGCTCGGGATCGCCGCGCCTGTTGAAGACTACAAGGAACTGTCGCCCGTAGCTTACGGCTTCACCGAGGCCGACTATTCCCGCAAGATCTTCATCGACAACGTTCTCGGCCTCGAATACGCCACCCTGCCCGAGATGATCGAGATTCTCGAGCGCACCTATTGCTCGACCCTCGGCGTCGAATTCATGCACATCTCCAATCCGGAAGAGAAGGCCTGGATTCAGGAGCGCATCGAAGGCCCGGACAAGGGCGTTGCCTTCACACCGGAAGGCAAGAAGGCAATCCTCGCCAAGCTGGTCGAAGCCGAAGGCTACGAGCAGTTCCTCGACGTGAAGTTCAAGGGCACCAAGCGCTTCGGTCTCGATGGCGGTGAATCGCTCGTCCCGGCGCTCGAGCAGATCTTGAAGCGCGGCGGCCATCTCGGCCTTCGCGAAGCCGTGTTCGGCATGGCTCACCGCGGCCGCTTGAATGTGCTCTCACAGGTCATGGGCAAGCCGCACCGCGCCATCTTCCACGAGTTCAAGGGCGGTTCCTACGCACCTGATGAAGTCGAAGGTTCAGGCGACGTGAAATATCACCTCGGGGCGTCCTCAGACCGTGAGTTCGACGGCAACAAGGTTCACGTGTCATTGACGGCCAACCCGTCGCACCTCGAAATCGTCGACCCTGTCGTCATGGGCAAGGCCCGCGCCAAGCAGGATATGGGCGCTACCGTCTGGGAAGGCGACACCATTCCGCTTTCCGAGCGCGCAAAGGTTTTGCCGCTGCTGATCCATGGCGACGCGGCTTTTGCCGGCCAGGGCGTGATTGCAGAAATCCTCGGCCTGTCCGGCCTGCGCGGTCACCGCGTTGCCGGCACGATGCACGTCATCATCAACAACCAGATCGGCTTCACCACCAATCCGGCCTTCTCGCGTTCGTCGCCCTATCCGTCCGATGTCGCCAAGATGATCGAGGCGCCGATCTTCCACGTCAACGGCGACGATCCGGAAGCGGTTGTCTACGCTGCCAAGATTGCCATGGAATTTCGCATGAAGTTCCACAAGCCTGTCGTCGTCGACATGTTCTGCTACCGTCGCTACGGCCACAACGAAGGCGACGAACCGTCCTTCACGCAGCCGAAGATGTACAAGGTCATCCGCGCTCACAAGACCGTGCTGCAGATCTATGCAGACCGCCTTGTTGCCGAGGGTCTCGTCAGCGACGGCGAAGTCGAGAGGATGAAGGCCGATTGGCGCGCGCATCTCGAGCAGGAATTCGACGCCGGCCAAAGCTACAAGCCGAACAAGGCCGATTGGCTGGACGGCGAGTGGTCGGGCCTGCGCACGGCTGACAATGCCGACGAGCAACGCCGCGGCAAGACCGCCGTTCCGATGAAGACGCTCAAGGATATCGGCCGCAAGCTGTCGGAAATTCCGGAAGGCTTCCGTGCGCACCGCACGATCCAGCGTTTCATGGAAAACCGCGCCAACATGATCCAGACGGGTGAGAACCTCGACTGGGCGATGGCTGAGGCGCTTGCCTTCGGATCGCTGGTGGTCGAAGGCCACAAGATCCGTCTCTCCGGTCAGGATTGCGAACGCGGCACGTTCTCGCAACGTCATTCGGTTCTCTACGATCAGGAGAGCGAAGAGCGCTTTATTCCGCTTGCGAACCTGTCGCCCAACCAGGCCCGTTATGAAGTCATCAACTCGATGCTCTCGGAAGAAGCAGTGCTCGGCTTCGAATACGGCTATTCGCTGGCTCGTCCGAACGCGCTGACCCTTTGGGAAGCCCAGTTCGGGGACTTCGCCAACGGCGCGCAGGTCGTCTTCGACCAGTTCATCTCGTCGGGCGAACGCAAGTGGCTGCGCATGTCCGGTCTCGTCTGCCTGTTGCCGCATGGCTACGAAGGTCAGGGCCCCGAGCACTCTTCGGCCCGCCTCGAACGCTTCCTGCAGCTCTGCGCTGAAGACAACATGCAGGTCGCCAACGTCACGACGCCGGCGAACTACTTCCACATCCTGCGCCGGCAGCTGAAGCGTGACTTCCGCAAGCCGCTCGTTCTGATGACGCCGAAGTCGCTGCTGCGCCACAAGCGGGCTGTTTCCAGCCTTGCGGAACTCGCCGGCGAGTCCTCCTTCCATCGCCTGCTCTGGGACGATGCGGAGGTCATCAAGGACGGCCCGATCAAGCTGCAGAAGGACAACAAGATCCGCCGCGTCGTCATGTGCACCGGCAAGGTCTATTACGACCTTCTGGAAGAGCGTGAAAAGCGTGGCATCGACGACATCTACCTGCTGCGCGTCGAACAGCTCTATCCGTTCCCGGCAAAGGCGCTCATCAACGAGCTCAGCCGCTTCCGGAACGCAGAGATGGTCTGGTGCCAGGAAGAGCCGAAGAACATGGGCGCATGGTCGTTCATCGACCCGTATCTGGAATGGGTGCTCGCCCATATCGATGCGAAGTACCAGCGCGTCCGCTACACCGGTCGTCCGGCCGCCGCTTCGCCGGCGACGGGTCTGATGTCCAAGCATCTGTCGCAGCTCGCCGCATTCCTCGAGGATGCGCTGGGCGGCTAAGGGATCGGGCGATGGCATATTTCTTCCTCAGACTTGTGCCGCCTCGTCCCCGTTTTCCGCATGATGCGACCGGGGAGGAAACGGCCGCGATGAAGCGCCATGTCACCTATTGGCACCAAAACGCAGAAGAGGGATCGGCGATTGCCGTCGGTCCCGTCTTCGAAGGTGAGGGAGCCTGGGGCATGGCAGTCGTTTCGGCAGTGGATCAAAAGGCGGCGCAAGCGCTTGCCGATGCCGATCCGATCATCCAGTCCGGTTACGGCTTTCGCTTTGACATATTGCCAATGCCCTCGATCATTCTCCGGCCATCTGTTGCCGGAAACGAATAAACGAACACAAGCAAATCAGGATTTGAACAATGGCCACAGAAATCCGCGTTCCAACTCTCGGTGAATCCGTCAGCGAGGCAACCGTCGGTACCTGGTTCAAGAAGGTCGGCGACGCCATCAGGGCCGACGAGCCGATTCTCGAGCTTGAAACCGACAAGGTGACCATCGAAGTGCCGGCTCCCGCTTCGGGGACGCTGTCTGAAATCGTTGCCCAGGCTGGCGAAACCGTCGGTCTTGGCGCACTGCTCGGCCAGATCGCCGCAGGCGCCGGTGCTGCAGCTGCTCCGGCTCCTGCTGCCGCTCCTGCCAAGGCCGCCGAACCTGCTGCCGCGGCACCTGCACTGGTCGCCGCTGCTGCTGCGCCGGCTGCTTCCGCATCCGCCATGCCGCCGGCACCGGCTGCTGCGAAGATGCTTGCCGAGAACAGCCTGTCGGCCGATCAGGTCGACGGCAGCGGCAAACGCGGCCAGGTTCTGAAGGGCGACGTGATCGCCGCTGTTGCCAAGGGCATCTCCGCCCCGGCGGCCGCTGCGGCCCCTGCCGTTCCGGCTGCTGCCCGCGGCCCGTCGACGCTCGAGGACGCCGCTCGCGAAGAGCGCGTGAAGATGACGCGCCTGCGCCAGACGATCGCCAAGCGCCTGAAGGACGCACAGAACACCGCCGCCATGCTGACCACCTACAACGAGGTGGACATGAAGGCCGTCATGGATCTGCGCGCCAAGTACAAGGACGTCTTCGAAAAGAAGCATGGCGTGAAGCTCGGCTTCATGGGCTTCTTCACCAAGGCGATCACGCATGCGCTGAAGGAGCTCCCGGCCGTCAACGCCGAGATCGACGGCACCGACATCATCTACAAGAACTTCTGCCACATCGGCATGGCCGTCGGCACGGACAAGGGTCTCGTCGTGCCTGTTATTCGTGACGCCGACCAGATGTCGATTGCCGAAGTCGAGAAGGAACTGGCGCGTCTGGCAAAGGCTGCTCGCGACGGCTCGCTTTCGATGGCCGATATGCAGGGCGGCACGTTTACGATCACCAACGGCGGCGTCTACGGTTCGCTGATGTCCTCGCCGATCCTGAATGCTCCGCAGTCCGGTATCCTCGGTATGCATAAGATCCAGGACCGTCCGGTTGTCGTCGGCGGCCAGATCGTCATCCGTCCGATGATGTATCTCGCGCTCTCCTACGATCACCGCATCGTCGACGGTAAGGAAGCCGTGACCTTCCTCGTTCGGGTCAAGGAAAGCCTGGAAGACCCGGAACGTCTGGTTCTCGATCTCTAAGCAATCGACTGGGCCGCATGAGCGGCCCTTTTCACCTCGGCGGGGCGCGCGATGTCGCTGGCAATTTCCACAGGGCGTATGACGATCATGCCTCCCCTTGCCAAAGGCAGGGTCGGGGTTTCGTTCGCGTTTCTGTTGGCGCTGCCTGCGGCCGCTGTCGGCGCTTCCGATTGCCGGCAGGCGAGCGCTGTCTATGCCGACAGGGATGGCGCCTACGAGCTGCGCTTCACGCCGATCGATTCGGAAGCGGCGGCTGCCAGCAACCGGTTCACGCTGAAAGTGCTGAAAACCTCGATCGAACTCGACGGCTACGTCATGCCCTCGGACGATCCCGAGCGCGCCGTCGGTATCCTGATGTTTAAATGCCCAGGCGGCGACGTGACGGGCACCGATCTTGACGCCTGCACAATTTGGCAAGGCACAGTCTACGGCGCAAACGCCAAGGGCGAGATCGACAACCTTCAGCCTGAAGCTGCGGCTGCCGCTGACAGCGTCTTTCTGCCAGGCCTCGGTCCGTCGATCCGCCGATCGCAGATCTGGGGTAACGACAAGGCGAGTGTTGCGCCGTGGGACGTCCTGGCATTCAAGGAGTGCGCGAAATGACAAAACGACCGGTCCTTCTCGTCACCGGCGGCAGCCGGGGCATCGGTGCTGCGGTCTGCCGGCTTGCTGCCCGCCAGGGCTGGAACGTCGCGGTGAACTACGCCGCGAACCGCGCTGCTGCCGACACTGTTGTCTCCGATGTCAAGGCTGAGGGTAGCGACGCTATCGCGATCAAGGGCGATGTCGGAAGCGCGCAGGATATCACTTTGATGTTCCAGGCCGTCGACAGACATTTCGGACGGCTGGATGGACTGGTCAACAATGCCGGCATCGTCGATACGCAGCAGCGCGTCGACGAGATGAGCGTCGAACGCCTTGAGCGGATGATGCGGATCAATGTGACCGGCTCGATTCTCTGCGCGGCCGAGGCCGTCCGCCGCATGTCGTCGAAGCATGGCGGTAAAGGCGGCGTAATCGTCAACATCTCGTCGATGGCAGCGGTTCTGGGTTCGGCCTCGCAGTATGTCGATTACGCCGCGTCGAAGGCCGCGATCGATACCTTCACCATCGGTCTCTCACGAGAAGTGGCGAACGAGGGCGTGCGTGTGAACGCCATCCGTCCCGGCGTCATCGATACCGACATTCATGCGTCCGGCGGCCTGCCGAACCGCGCGCGCGACCTGGCGCCGAGCATCCCCATGCAAAGGCCCGGTACGGCGGAGGAAATCGCCGATGCGGTCCTCTACCTTCTTTCGCCGACGGCTTCCTATATAACGGGCGCCATACTCAATGTAAGCGGCGGCCGTTAGGACGCGGAGACCATTTTCTCATGCAATATCCTCTCGAATTTCTCGGCCTGATGGCCGTCTTTTCAATCTTCATCGTTGTGCCAGGCGCTGACTTCGCCGTCATCCTGCGTCAGAGCATCGTGCATGGCCGTCGTGCCGCTATCATGACCGGCCTTGGCATGGGTTTCTCTTTGCTGTTTCACATCAGCTACACGATCCTCGGCCTCGGCCTGATCGTTTCCAAATCGCTGATGCTGTTTGCCATGATCAAATGGGCAGGCGTCGCCTATCTGGTGTACCTCGGCATCAGATCGTTCCGCGAGCCGGGTTTCAACGTGAATGAAATCGAGGTGACGGAGGAAGACCGCAAGCCGATCTCGGCGCTGGAATGCCTAGGCATGGGCTTCATCACCAACGCGCTCAATCCGAAGCCGGTGCTCTTCTTCCTGTCGCTGTTCTCGACGCTGGTGCATCACGATACCCCGGCGCTGATCCAGTTCAGCTACGGCATCGGCATGGCCACAGCGCTCGTCGCCTGGTTCGCCGGCGTGTCGACCTTCTTCACCGTCAAGCCCATTCGCGACCGCTTCATCGCAAGCGGCAAATGGTTCAACCGCATCACCGGCGCCGCATTGGTCGGCTTCGGATTCCGCCTCGCGCTCGCCCGCGCGGCTGACTAAGCAAATAACGAAAAGGGAAAGAAACAATGTCCTACGATGTGATCGTTATCGGAACCGGACCCGGCGGCTACGTCGCCGCCATCAAGGCGGCGCAGCTTGGCCTCAAGGTCGCTGTCGTTGAAAAGCGCGCGACTTTCGGCGGCACCTGCCTGAACGTCGGCTGCATCCCGTCCAAGGCGCTGCTGCATGCCTCCGAAATGTTCCATCAGGCCGGCCACGGCATGGATGCGCTTGGCATCGAGGTAGCCGCTCCGAAGCTGAATCTCGAAAAGATGCTGGCGCACAAGGATGCGACGGTGAAGTCGAACGTCGACGGCGTTGCCTTCCTCTTCAAGAAGAACAAGATCGATGCCTTCCAGGGCACCGGCAAGATCGTATCGGCTGGCAAGGTTTCCGTGACTGGCGAAGACGGCAAGGTGCAAGAAATCGTAGGCAGGAACATTGTCATCGCCACCGGCTCCGACGTGGCCGGCATTCCGGGTGTGAAGGTTGACATCGACGAGAAGGTGATCATTTCCTCGACGGGCGCGATCGCGCTCGAGAAAGTGCCGGAAACGATGATCGTTGTCGGCGGCGGCGTCATCGGCCTCGAGCTCGGTTCGGTCTGGTCGCGCCTCGGCGCCAAGGTCACCGTTGTCGAATATCTCGATACAATTCTCGGCGGCATGGATGGCGAAGTCTCCAAGCAATTCCAGCGGATGCTCGTCAAGCAGGGCGTGGCCATCAACCTGAGTTCCAAGGTGACGGGCGTCGAAAAGGGCGGCAAGGGTGCCAAGGTAACGTTCGAGCCGGTCAAGGGTGGCGATGCGCAGACGCTGGAAGCCGAGGTCGTTCTGATCGCGACCGGCCGCATTCCTTACACGGCCGGCCTCGGTCTTGAAGAAGCAGGCGTCAAGCTCGACAACCGTGGCCGCGTCGAGATCGACGGTCATTTCCGTACGAACGTTCCCGGCATCTACGCAATCGGCGACGTGGTGAAGGGGCCGATGCTGGCCCACAAGGCTGAAGACGAAGGCGTGGCACTCGCCGAAATCCTCGCCGGCCAGCATGGCCATGTGAACTACGACGTCATCCCGAGCGTCGTCTACACGCAGCCGGAGGTCGCTTCCGTCGGAAAGACCGAGGAAGAGCTGAAGGCCGCAGGCGTCGCCTACAAGGTCGGCAAGTTCCCGTTCACGGCCAACGGTCGTGCCCGCGCCATGCTGGCGACCGATGGCTTCGTGAAGATCCTTTCCGACAAGGAAACTGATCGTGTCCTCGGCGGCCACATTGTCGGCTTTGGTGCGGGCGAGATGATCCACGAGATCTCCGTGCTGATGGAGTTCGGTGGTTCCGCGGAAGATCTCGGCCGCACGTGCCACGCGCACCCGACCATGTCGGAAGCGGTCAAGGAAGCGGCTCTCGCCGCCTTCTTCAAGCCGATCCATATGTAATATTAAATTTTGGCAATACGGGACGGGCCGCTTGCTTCACAGCAGGCGGCCCATTTACCTTAGAACAGTTCTAATCGCTGTTTTGAGGATAGATACATGCCTACCGATTCTCGTGATGCATATAGCCTGCCGCAGAGGTTGCTGCATTGGGTGATGGCGCTCATGATCTTTTTCAACCTGCTCTTTCCAGATGGTATGAACGCTTGGAACCGGACGGTCCGTCGGGGTGGCATCCCATCGGTTGATCAGGTTGCATCTGCCAATGTGCATGCCTATGTCGGCATCGGTATTCTCATTCTGGCAATCCTTCGTGTTTGCTTGCGCCTTTTTCAGGGTGCGCCCGCTGAGCCGGCGGCGGAACCGAAGATATTCCGGATTGGCGCCAAGGTCGCACATGCCGCGCTCTACCTGCTGATCTTCCTCCTGCCGCTGACCGGCATGGCGGCGTACTATCTAGGGGTCAATATTTCCGGCGAGCTTCATGGTGGTATCTTCAAGGCGGTCCTGTGGGCCGTGATCACCGCGCATGTCGCTGGCGCGCTCGCCCATCAGTTCTACTGGAAGACCAATGTTCTCAGGCGAATGACCGTCGGGAGCTAGTTGACGGCCGTCACCGTGAAGCCCTGCTTGCGCAACAGTTCAATCACGCCGCCTTCGCCCGGCAGATGCAAGGCGCCGACGGCCATGAAGACGTTGCCATTGGCAAGGATCGGGGCTGCACGCTCGGCCATCACCTTGTTGCGGTCGAGAATGATGCGTTGCTCGAAGGCGGCGTAGTCGCCGTCCTCGTCCTTGCCGTCAGGCGAGACGGTCTTCAGCATCGGAATGGTCATGCCGATATCGCCGGAGAGGTAGAGATCGGTCATGGTCTCCACCACGTCGTTCATCCTGGAGCCCAAGGCCAGCGTCTCGATCAGCGACTTCATGTGGAATTCGGTCGGCAGCTCGGCCATTGCCTGCAGCTGCTCGGCAAGAGTTTCCAGACCCTTGACCTGCTTGCCCTCGGCAACGGCGTCCGCGGCGATCTTCTGGTCAAGGAACTTTACGCCCTTCGCCTTGCGGGCCATTTCGCAGCCGGGCAGGGCAACGACGCTCGATATCATCCAGGGGCGCATGCGCGAGACCGCGGCAAGCGGGATGCCGCGCTGCTTCAGACCTTCCTCCAGACGAACATAGTCGTCGTGGGACAGGAGCTTTTCGATCGTCGTCCCATCGGTGAACATCATCAGCTCCGGCTTCATCAGCAGAGCGGCGGAAGCCTTTTTCTCGTCGAGGATCTCGTCGGATTCGATCACGATGGTGTCGGCACCATCGTGGGCCGCCTGCGTGCGCGGCGGGAGCGTCAGCACGCGTGGATCGGTGACATGCATGCTGCCGAGCAGCCAAGACGGATTCACGCCCGGCTTTTCGATCTTCCAGAAAATGCCCTTGCCGTTCGGCACGGCGTCCGCTTCCTTGACCGCTTCGGCGTAGCGGGCTGGGTCGCGCTGCTTGAGATCGGTGAGGATGTTGCGGCCAGTGCAGCTGGCGTCTTCTGCGGCAGCTGCCGGTGAGACCGAGAACAGCACGGCGATCAGCGTTGCAGCGAGCAGCATGTGAAATGCAGCGATCAGCCAAAGCAGGAGATTGCCCGGCGATGCGATGTGCAGGCTGCGGTGGCCGATGGAAATCGTCATGATGGTGTTCCGGTCACTGTGATCGCCAAACTTTACGCTTCGCGTGCGGATATTCCTTTAAGAGAAGCCGTTAACAAAAGATTACGCCCGAGGATGGGCGCGGTCGTAAACTTCCAGCAGACGGGATGAATCCACACCGGTGTAGACCTGGGTGGTGGAAAGGCTGGCGTGGCCGAGCAATTCCTGAATGGTTCGTAGGTCGCCGCCGCCCGCCAGAAGATGGGTCGCGAAGGAGTGCCGCAGCGCGTGCGGTGTCGCTGTCTCGGGCAGGCCGAAGGCACTTCGCATCTTCTGCATCGTGCGCTGGATGATCGCCGCCTGCAGCTTGCCGCCGCGCGCGCCGCGGAAGAGAGGCTCGTTGCCTTCAAGATGATAGGGACATAACGACCGGTATTTCTCGACTGCCTCGAAGACGATGGTAAGCAGCGGCACGAGGCGGGTCTTGTTGCCCTTGCCGGTAATGCGCAGCGTCGCCGCTCCCCGGTTGAAGTCGTCAGGCGTCAGATCGAGCGCTTCGGAGATGCGCAAGCCGCAGCCATAGAGCAGGGTGAAAACGGCGGCGTCGCGTGCCGCGATCCAGGGCTCTTCGTGTAGCTGCGCTTCGTCGCTGACGACGGTGATGGCCTGCCTGTCGGAAAGTGGCTTCGGCAGCGACTTCGGCTGCTTCGGCGAGCGGATCGCACCGGCGCCGGCTGCATTCACCAGCCCCTTTTTTTCGAGGTAACGCAGCAGTGAGCGTAAACCGGCGAGATTGCGGCCGAGCGAGCGGGGTCCGGATCCCTCTTTGCGACGTGCGGCGAGGAATGCGCGGAAGTCGGCGGGCCGCAGCGCATGGATATCCTTCAGCGTTGCGGGTCCCGCGAGATGACCGGTCAGGAAGGTAAGGAACTGGCGCGTGTCGCGCTCGTAGGCATCGAGCGTATGCTCGGAAAGGCGGCGCTCGCTGGCCAGGCTGTCGAGCCAGGCGGTGCGTTCCGCCATCAGGCGCGGGTCGGCGATGATCAGGAGTTCGTTCACGTGTCTGGCCCTTGAATTTGCCAATCCGGCTGCCAATTCTGAAGGACCGACAGTTATGGAATTGCTAATACCGCCCAAGTGGTTGTCATGGTTCCATCATATTAATCGACGTAACTGGTTTCCCAACGACGCAGGATCTTGCATGCCACGGCGCCACCCCACGACCGCTTTCGGACAATTCGCGGAAGCGATTGCCCTCGTTTCCCATGGCAAGCCGGGACATATCGTTGACACGTTGATCGCCGAGCGCGGACAGAGAATCGTCAAGCACCCGTTCTGGCCGATCATGCGGCCCTTTCTCCATACGCTCCTGCGCTACAACAGGGCCATCAGCTTCGCCAACGACGTCGCGAACATGCCAGGCTTCCAGTGCTTCGAGTACATGAGCAACCTGTTGAAGCTCGAGATCAATGTCAGGCATGGTGAACGCATTCCTGATACCGGCGGCTTCATCCTCGTCAGCAACCATCCGACCGGCATTGCCGATGGGGTGGCCGTCTTCGATCTCTTGAAGAACAAGCGGCCCGACATGATGGTGTTCGCCAACCGCGATGCCATACGTGTCAATCCGCGTTTTGCCGAGGTCATTATTCCGGTCGAATGGCGGGAAGAGTATAAGAGCAAGCTCAAGACCCGTGAGACGCTGCTGATCACCAACCGTGCGGTCAGGGAAGGCAAGGCAACGGTTCTCTTTCCGTCCGGGCGGATTGCCTATTGGGCGAACGGACGGCTGAACGAGCGTCCGTGGAAAACCTCGGCTGTCGGGCTTGCCCGCAAGTACAACCTGCCGATCCTGCCGGTGCATATGACGGCACGGAATTCGGGCCTCTTCTACTGGCTCGCAAAGTGGTCAACGGAGCTCAGGGATATGACCGTCTTTCACGAGCTTCTGAACAAGCGCGGCGACCGGTTCGACTTCGTGGTCGGCAACCTGATCCCGGTGGAGCATCTCGACGGCGACATCAACGAGGTGACCAAGGCATTGGAAGACCATACGGCGCGCGCCCTCGATATGGATGACGACGCGCAGTTCGTGCCTCTGGTCCGACCGGCCGAGCCGGTGCTGGCCGGCGCCCATTCAATTCCCTGACCGGATAGGTTAAAGCGAGGCATGCTGCTCCGCTCGATGTTTGCCCAGAACTACCGGTCCTTGCGATCGATCCGCATGGATCTTTCGGGCATCAATCTATTCATCGGTGAGAATGGGGTCGGGAAGTCCAACCTCTACCGCGCGCTGCAGCTTATCCAGGCGGCAACGCGCGGGCGCCTGGCGCATGAGATCGCTGCAGAAGGTGGCATGTTCTCGGCGCTCTGGTCCGGGCCGCGACGGGACGCCGACGGGCCGTTCCGTATCCGTCTGGAAACCGAACTTCTCGACGAGGAAAGGGCGATCACCTTCCGCTATCGTGTCGAAGCCGGCTTGCGGCCGCCGAGCGCTGCGGCAGGGTTTCCCTTCGAGCCGCAGATCAAGGCCGAAGAGCTTTCGATCGAGACGGGGACGCGACCGGTCACGATAATGAAGCGCGCTGGCCCCGCCATCTCGGTTCGCGACCAGAATGGGCGGATGCAGGACTATCCTGAGCAGGCGCTGACCTCGGAAACGGCAATCGCGCTGCTCGGCGATGCCGGCCACTATCCCGAGATCGGAACATTTCGGCGTGCGATCGACGGCTGGCGCTTCTTTCACGGCTTCCGCACGGACCGCTCTTCGCCGCTGCGCGCCCCCTGTCTTGCCGTCACAGCGCCGCTTTTGGACGAGGATGGCGCCAACATTGCCGCAGTCTTCGCGACGCTTGTACATACGCGTGAAGATACCGTCGATCTCGATCGGGCCGTCGTCGCCGCCCTCGGCGGTGCGCGGCTTGTCGTGCCGCTGCCCGAGGAGACGGCGGAGTTCGGCCTTTCCTTCCCGGAATTTGCGAACCGTGTGTTTCAGCCGCGCGAGCTGTCGGACGGGCAGATCCGCTTTCTGGGGCTTGCGGCCGCGCTGATGTCATATCGTCTGCCGCCGCTGATTGCACTGAACGAACCGGAGGCAAGCCTGCATCCGGACATGCTGCTGCCGCTGGCCGACATGATCGCGGACGCGGCGCGAAGCAGCCAGATCTGGATCGTCACCCACTCCGAGCCGCTGGCGGCTGCCGTGTGCGAGCGATGCGGTGCACGCGCCCGCCATGTCGTGCGGCAGGACGGTGCCACCTGGATTGAAGGAATGCGGCTCACCGGCGTCATCGACGAGAACGAGTGAGACAGCGCGGATCATGTTCCAGGTTTTCTTTTTAAGCCGATCCGGGCATGGTCTCGCCCGATGAGCACAGATTCGTCCGATCTCTTTGGAGCGCTGTTTGAGACGCCGCCGGCCAACCGCACGGTTCCGGTGCTCGTTCCCATGCCTGCGCCGAAGCCCTATTCCTATGCCGTGCCGGAGGGCATGGCGGTCGAACCGGGCTCGGTCGTACAGGTGCCGCTCGGTCCGAGGCAGGTGATCGGCGTCGTCTGGGATGGCGGCCAAGACGGTGTCGATCCGAAGAAGCTCAGGCCGATCAGCCATGTCTTCGATTGCCCGCCGCTGACCAAGGAGATGCGCGATTTCATCGACTGGGTGGCGAGTTACACACTTTCGCCCCCTGGTCTCGTGGCGCGTATGGCGCTGCGCGCACCCAACGCCTTCGAGCCGGAGCCGATGGTGGAAGGACTGCGCTTCGTCGGCGGCGAGCCGGAGCGGATGACGTCGGCACGCGCCCGTGTGCTTGATATCGCCGGTGATGGTCTGTCATGGACGCGAAGCGGGCTTGCGCATGCCGCCGGCGTCTCGACAAGCGTGGTCGACGGCCTAGTCAGCCAGGGTGTTTTCGAGACGGTGTTCCTGCCGCCGCCGCCGGTGGTCGCCAAACCGGATCCAGATTTCGTGTCAGCACGGCTTGAAGGCCCGCAGAAGGACGCCGCAGACGAGATTCTCGCCGAAGTTCGAAAGGGCGAGTTCGCGGTCTCGCTGATCGACGGCGTCACCGGTTCGGGAAAAACGGAAGTCTATTTCGAGGCGATCGCGGAAACACTGAAGCGCGGCAAGCAGGTGCTGATCCTCTTGCCGGAGATCGCGCTGACGGCGAGCTTTTTGGAGCGATTTCAGGATCGCTTCGGCGCAAAGCCCGCCGAATGGCATTCCGACCTGGCACCACGCACCCGCGAAAAGGTCTGGCGTCAGGCAGTCACGGGCGAGGTTCGCGTCGTTGCCGGCGCGCGTTCGGCGCTGTTTCTGCCGTTCGAGGATCTTGGCCTCATCATCGTCGATGAAGAGCACGACCCGGCGTACAAGCAGGAGGACCGTGTCTATTACAATGCGCGCGACATGGCGGTCGTACGCGCTCGCATTGGCGATTTCCCCGTGGTTCTCGTGTCCGCCACGCCCTCGGTCGAGAGCCAGGTCAATGGGCAGAGCGGGCGTTACAGCACCATTCACATGCCCACCCGTTTCGGCGATGCAGCGTTGCCGGATCTGCACCTTATCGACATGCGTCGCCATGCGCCCGAGCGCGGCGGCTTCCTGTCGCCTGTCCTGATCCGGGCGATCGGCAAGACGATCGAAAAGCAGCAGCAGGCGCTTCTCTTTCTCAACCGGCGGGGCTATGCCCCACTAACGCTCTGCCGCGTCTGCGGCCACCGCTTCCAGTGCCCGCAGTGTTCCAGTTGGCTCGTCGAGCACCGGTTTAAGAGACAATTGCAATGCCATCAGTGCGGTCATGCCGAGCGGACGCCCGAAGCCTGCCCGGAATGCGGCACGTTCGATCACCTCGTTGCATGCGGGCCGGGTGTCGAGCGCATCGCCGAAGAGGTGGAGCGCCATTTTCCTGAAGCGCGAACGATCGTGCTCTCGTCCGACATGATGGGCGGCGTCAAGCGGCTGCGGCTCGAGCTCGAGGCCATCGCGAAGGGAGAAGCTGATATCGTCATCGGCACGCAGCTTGTCGCCAAGGGTCATAACTTCCCGCTGATGACGCTAGTCGGCATCGTCGATGCCGATCTCGGGCTTGCCAATGGCGATCCGCGCGCTGCCGAGCGCACCTTTCAGCTCTTGTCGCAGGTCACGGGCCGCGCCGGCCGTACCGGCCTGAAGAGCCACGGCCTGTTACAAACCTACCAGCCGCAACATCCCGTCATGCAGGCGATCGTGTCGGGCGACGCCAGCGCCTTTTACGAGCGCGAGATAGCCGAGCGCGAGCGCGCCATCCTGCCGCCGTTCGGGCGGCTGGCGTCGATCATCGTCTCGGCGGAAACCCGCCACGATGCGGAAAACCACGCCCGCGGCATTCGAAACGCCGCCCCCAATGTTTCCGGCATTTCCGTGCTCGGGCCTGCGGAAGCGCCGCTTGCGCTGGTTCGAGGCCGCTATCGTTTCCGGCTTCTCGTGCATGGGCGGCGGAATTCAGACATGCAAGCGTTTCTCAGGGCCATGCTTGCGCAAGCGCCGAAGGAGCGCGGGTCGGTGCATGTGCAGCTCGATGTGGACCCGCAAAGCTTCCTGTAGATGGTGTTCCGACGGGCTTTTGCCGGGTACCGCAATCATGCCATAAGGACGGCGAAGCAGGGGATTCGGGGTCGGTCGAATGGATTTTTATTTTCCAACGGAGTTGGGCGAACAGCTCGCTTTCGCAGCAGCCACATTCACGGCGCTGGCGGGCTTTGTCATCATGTTTGCACCAGGCTATGCGATGCGGCTGTTCGGCCTCATGCCGCGCGAGGGCCGGCGTGACGGATATGCCGAACAACGATCCGTCGGCGGCTTCTATCTCGGCTTCGGTCTTTCGGCCATTATGCTGGCGCAGAACTGGATCTACATGGCGCTTGGCGCGTCCTTCGCCATGGCGGCGTTTGCGCGGATCATCTCGCTCCTTTCAGATAAGGGGAGCGCAATTCTCAACTATTTACTTCTGGTTGTGCAAATCGTTTTGGCAGCACTGCCACTCGCCTATGTTTTCGGTTTCTTTTCCGCTTGAGTTGAGCGGATATCTCTCGTGCCGAGCTCTTTGTTGCTGGGCTTTGAGCATTTTTGCGTTAGAAATCGATGGGAAAGCCGTATTCGGGCGTTACGCGTGTTGCGAGTCCGAACATCCTATGTTAGACGGACCCCGAATTTCGGAAGAAGCAAGAGGCTTCTCTTGCGATTTCTGGGGGAAATCATAACGAATTCAAGATCCTAGGTCAGGCGCCCGCCGGCGACCGGATTCTTGAGTTGAAATCAGGGAAATTTGGGCCAGTGGCAGACACATCCCAGCTTACTTCTGGTGTTGCAGAGCGCTATGCCTCGTCGCTGTTCGATCTGGCGCTCGAGCAGGGCGCCGTCGAAAGCGTCACCAAGGATCTCGACCGGTTCCAGGCGATGCTCGACGAGAGCGACGACCTGAAGCGTTTCGTTTCGAGCCCTGTTTTCTCGGCCGACGACCAGCTCAAGGCGATCGTTACCATCAGTGAGAAGGCTGGAATTAGCGGCTTCTTCGCAAATTTCCTGAAGGTCGTGGCGCGTAACCGCCGCCTCTTTGCCCTCCCGGGCATGATCAAGGCCTTTCGCATCATCGCCGCAAGCCAGCGTGGCGAAATCACTGCCGAGGTAACCTCGGCCCATGCGCTTGATGCAGCGCAGGAAACCGAATTGAAGGCGGCGCTCAAGGGCGTCACCGGCAAGGACGTGGCGATTGCCGTCACGGTTGATCCGTCAATTCTTGGTGGTCTGATCGTGAAGGTCGGGTCCCGTCAGATTGATACGTCTCTTCGTACGAAACTCTCTACCCTTAAGCTTGCATTGAAAGAGGTCGGCTGATGGATATCCGCGCTGCGGAAATTTCCGCAATTCTCAAGGACCAGATCAAAAACTTCGGCAAAGAGGCAGAAGTCTCGGAAGTCGGTCAGGTTCTCTCCGTCGGTGACGGTATCGCTCGCGTTTACGGTCTGGACAATGTTCAGGCAGGCGAAATGGTCGAGTTCCCCGGTGGCATCCGTGGCATGGCGCTGAACCTGGAATCGGACAACGTTGGTGTTGTTATTTTCGGTTCGGACCGCGACATCAAGGAAGGCGACACCGTCAAGCGGACCGGCGCCATCGTTGACGTTCCGGTTGGTCCGGAGCTGCTCGGCCGCGTTGTCGATGCTCTCGGCAACCCGATCGACGGCAAGGGCCCGATCAATTCGACGCGCCGCGCGCGCGTTGACGTCAAGGCTCCGGGCATCATTCCGCGCAAGTCGGTTCATGAGCCGATGTCGACTGGCCTCAAGGCTATCGACGCGCTCATCCCGGTCGGCCGTGGCCAGCGCGAGCTCGTCATTGGTGACCGCCAGACCGGCAAGACCGCGATCATTCTCGACACGATCCTGAACCAGAAGGCTATCCACGACAACGGCCCGGACAGCGAGAAGCTGTTCTGCGTCTACGTCGCTATCGGCCAGAAGCGTTCGACTGTTGCCCAGTTCGTCAAGGTTCTCGAAGAACGCGGCGCAATGAAGTACTCGATCGTCGTTGCCGCAACGGCTTCCGATCCTGCTCCGATGCAGTATCTGGCACCGTTCGCCGGCTGCACGATGGGCGAATACTTCCGTGACAACGGTCAGCACGCGCTGATCGGTTATGACGACCTGTCCAAGCAGGCTGTTGCTTACCGCCAGATGTCGCTGCTGCTGCGCCGTCCGCCGGGTCGCGAAGCTTATCCGGGCGACGTTTTCTACCTGCACTCGCGTCTCCTCGAGCGCGCTGCAAAGCTCTCCGACGAAAAGGGCGCTGGCTCTCTGACGGCTCTGCCCGTCATCGAAACCCAGGGCAACGACGTTTCGGCCTTCATTCCGACCAACGTGATCTCGATCACCGACGGCCAGATCTTCCTCGAAACCGACCTGTTCTATCAGGGTATCCGTCCGGCCGTTAACGTCGGTCTGTCGGTTTCCCGCGTCGGCTCCGCCGCTCAGGTCAAGGCGATGAAGCAGGTCGCCGGCTCGATCAAGGGCGAACTCGCCCAGTATCGCGAAATGGCCGCCTTCGCTCAGTTCGGCTCCGACCTCGATGCCTCGACGCAGCGCCTGCTGAACCGCGGTGCACGCCTCACCGAACTCCTGAAGCAGCCGCAGTTCTCGCCGCTGAAGACGGAAGAGCAGGTTGCGGTGATCTTCGCCGGCGTTAACGGCTACCTCGACAAGATCCCAGTCGCACAGGTCGGCAAGTTCGAGCAGGGCCTGCTGTCGTACCTTCGCTCGGAAGGCTCGGCTATCCTCGACACGATCCGCACGGACAAGGCAATCAGCGACGATACGAAGGGCAAGCTCACGGCTGCCATCGATAGCTTCGCGAAGTCCTTCGCCTAATCGGACCCAAAGGACGGATAACGGATGCCTTCACTTAAGGATCTGAAAAACCGGATCGCCTCCGTCAAGGCGACCCAGAAGATCACCAAGGCGATGAAAATGGTCGCCGCGGCGAAGCTTCGGCGTGCCCAGGAGGCGGCCGAGGCCGCCCGCCCGTACTCGCAGCGCATGGGTGCCGTTCTGGCAAACATCGCTGGTGCGATGACGGAGGCCGACGGTGCGCCGGCTCTGATGACGGGCAACGGCAAGGACCAGGTTCACCTGCTGGTCGTCTGCACCGCCGAACGTGGCCTGTGCGGCGGCTTCAACTCGCAGATCTCGCGTTTTGCGCGCGATCACGCTCGCAAGCTTCTCGCCGAAGGCAAGACCGTCAAGATCTTTACCGTCGGCAAGAAGGGTTACGACGTTCTACGCCGTGAATTCGCTTCGCTCATCGTCGAGCGAAAGGAATTGCGTGAGGTGAAGAAGGTCGGTTTCGAGAATGCCGATCAGATCGGCAAGCGCATCATCGAGATGTTCGAAGCCGACGAGTTCGACGTCTGCACGTTGTTCTACTCCGAATTCAAGTCGGTGATTTCGCAGGTTCCGACGGCACAGCAGCTCATCCCGGCATCGGCTCCTACGGCCGTTGTCGAAGATGCGGCGCACGCTGGCGCGGTCTACGAATACGAGCCGGATCCGGCATCGATCCTCGAGGATCTGATCCCGCGCAACATCTCCGTCCAGATCTTCCGCGCGCTCCTTGAGAACGTCGCCGGCGAAATGGGCGCCAAGATGAGCGCGATGGACAATGCGACGCGCAACGCTGGTGAAATGATCAATAAGCTGACGCTCAACTACAACCGTCAGCGTCAGGCTCAGATCACCAAGGAACTCATTGAAATCATTTCGGGCGCGGAAGCGCTCTGAGGTTAGGGAAAGAGGGTAAGAAGATGGCTAAGGCAGCTACCCCCAAGAAGACTGCGGCAGGCTCTGCCGGCAAGGTCACGCAGGTTATCGGCGCCGTCGTGGACGTTGCTTTCGAAGGCGAACTGCCGGCGATTTTGAACGCGCTTGAAACGAGCAACGGCGGCAACCGCCTGGTTCTCGAAGTTGCGCAGCACCTCGGCGAGAACGTAGTTCGCACCATCGCCATGGACTCGACCGAAGGTCTGGTTCGCGGTCAGTCCGTTTCGGACACCGGTGCACCGATCGCCGTTCCGGTTGGCCCGGAAACGCTTGGCCGTATCATGAACGTCATCGGTGAGCCGGTTGACGAAGCTGGTCCGCTGGTCACCGCCTCCAAGCGCGCCATCCACCAGGACGCTCCGGCTTACGTCGATCAGTCGACGGAAGCGCAGATCCTCGTCACCGGCATCAAGGTCGTCGACCTTCTCGCCCCTTACGCAAAGGGCGGCAAGATCGGCCTCTTCGGCGGCGCCGGCGTCGGCAAGACCGTTCTCATTATGGAACTGATCAACAACGTCGCTAAGGCGCACGGTGGTTACTCGGTCTTTGCTGGCGTGGGTGAGCGCACCCGCGAAGGCAACGATCTTTACCACGAAATGATCGAATCCGGCGTCAACAAGCATGGCGGCGGCGAAGGCTCCAAGGCTGCCCTCGTTTACGGCCAGATGAACGAACCGCCTGGCGCCCGCGCTCGTGTGGCTCTGACCGGTCTGACGGTTGCTGAAAACTTCCGCGACCAGGGCCAGGACGTTCTTTTCTTCGTCGACAACATCTTCCGCTTCACGCAGGCAGGTTCCGAAGTGTCGGCTCTACTTGGCCGTATTCCGTCGGCCGTGGGCTATCAGCCGACGCTCGCCACGGATATGGGCCAGATGCAGGAGCGCATCACGACCACGACGACCGGCTCGATCACCTCGGTTCAGGCCATTTACGTTCCTGCCGACGACTTGACCGACCCGGCTCCGGCAACCTCGTTCGCCCACCTGGACGCAACGACCGTTCTGTCGCGCTCGATCGCTGAAAAGGGTATCTACCCGGCCGTCGATCCGCTCGACTCCACCTCGCGTATGCTCGACCCGATCGTTGTCGGCGAAGAGCACTACGAAGTGGCTCGTAAGGTTCAGTCGACGCTGCAGCGGTACAAGGCTCTGCAGGACATCATCGCCATCCTTGGCATGGACGAACTGTCCGAAGAGGACAAGCTGGCCGTTGCCCGTGCCCGTAAGATCGAGCGCTTCCTGTCGCAGCCGTTCTTCGTTGCTGAAGTCTTCACCGGTTCGCCAGGCAAGCTCGTCGCGCTCGAAGACACGATCAAGGGCTTCAAGGGCCTGGTCAACGGCGAATACGACCACCTGCCGGAAGCTGCCTTCTACATGGTCGGCTCGATCGACGAAGCCATCGAGAAGGCCAAGAAGCTGTCCGCAGCTGCCTGATGAGCGAGGCTCACAACGAGATCTTCTGCTGCGACGCCCTTCGGGAAGTCGCAGCAGAGCTTCCCGCTCCGGCAGCGCCGACGATCTATAGATCGGACGATGGCAAGCTGATGATGGTGGTGGGATTGATCCAGACCGAGGAAGGTCTTGGATATCTTGATCAGGCGATAGTGCACTGCCCGTTCTGCGGGACCAATTTGCAAGATACAGAAGCCGCCGAGAAGGTAAGTCACTGATGGCTGACAATTTCAATTTTGAACTCGTGTCTCCCGAGCGCCTGCTCCTTTCGGAGATGGTGACCGAAGTTGTCATTCCGGCAACCGACGGCGAGATGACCGTTATGGCCAACCACGCCCCGGCGATGACGACCATCAAGCCGGGTATCGTCAGCGTTCGTTCGGCCAATGGCTCGAAGCAGGACTACGTGGTTTTTGGCGGCTTCGCCGACATTCTGCCGACCGGCTGCACGCTGTTGGCGGAGTCCGCCGTCATCGTTCAGGATCTCTCGAAGGACGAACTGACGCTTCGCATCGAAGCGGCACAGAGAGAGATCGCAGACGCCGTGCATCACGAGCACAAATCGCGTCTGGAACACTACATCATGGAACTGACGCACCTGCGGGGTGTGATCACCCAGGATTGATCGGCTCCACATTCCGGTAATTGGAAGCGGCCTTTCGGGCCGCTTTTTTGTTTGTTCCCGTGGTTGCGAAAAGAATGGCAAGTGGACGCCTGTAAAGTGCGTGACTAGACTACCTCAAGAAAACTTGAGGTCCGCGCCATGGAAGAAGGCTTCACCAATCCCTTCAGGAAATTACTGACAGTCGGTGAAGTCGCCGACCGCAGTGGGCTTGCCGTTTCTGCGCTGCATTTCTACGAAGCGAAAGGCCTCATTTCCAGCATCCGTTCACGCGGCAATCAACGCCGCTTCGGCCGCGATGTGCTCCGCCGTCTTGGCATCATCAAGGTCGCGCAGCGCGTCGGCATTCCCTTGGCCGAGATCCAGGCTGCTTTCGATACGCTGCCGCAGGGCCGCACGCCGACCGCTACGGACTGGCAGCGCCTGTCGGCCGTCTGGAAGGAGGATCTTGATACGCGCATCAGTCGCCTCATTGCCCTGCGCGACCGGTTGACGGATTGCATCGGCTGTGGTTGCCTCTCGGTTGAAAGCTGCCCGCTGCGCAATCCTGATGATCGGCTGGCAAAAGATGGGCCGGGTCCGCGTCTGCTGGAAACCTGCGACTAGGCAACGTTTCCCGCTGCATCAGAACAATGCGAGAGCCGCATACGGCTCGGTCACGCCGTGGAGGACTGGATGTTTCACCCCAAGCTGTTCGAAAACCGCAACGTGGTTGTCACCGGTGGGGGGAGGGGTATCGGTCTGGAAGTGGCGCGGCAGTTTCTCGACTGCGGGGCGAGGGTATTGGTGCACCTCGGTCGCAGCACCGAGCGCGATTTGCCTGATTTCCTGCTGACGGCGGAAGAAGACCGCCGGGCCTTTCTCGTGACCGCCGATTTTTCAACGCCGGGCGGCACCAGCGGATTTGCCGAGAAGGTCCTTGCAACCTTTGACCGTGTCCATGTGCTTATCAACAATGCCGGAACCATGGTCGGCCGCTTTCCGGCAGGCGATCTGACCGACGAGCAGTACCAGACGATTGTGCGGCTGAATCAGACATCTGTCGTCGAGGTAACGCGCGCCCTCATTCCGGCACTGAGAGCATCGCAGGATGCGGCAATCGTCAACACGGTCTCCATTTCCGCGTCGACGGGCGGCAGCCCCGGCTCGGCTATCTATTCGGCGTCAAAGGCATTTGTCGCAACCTACTCCAAAGCGCTCGCAAGAGAGCTCGCGCCGGACGGCATTCGCGTGAACTGCGTGTCGCCTGGAACGATCGAAACCGACTTCCACCAGCGGTACTCGTCGCCAGATAAGCTAGAGCAGACCCGCAAGACCATTCCCCTGCAGCGACTGGGCACCTCCGAGGATTGTGCGCCCGCATACCTCTTCCTTTCGGCGCCTTTGCTTTCCGGTTACATCACGGGCCAAGTGCTTGAGATCAATGGTGGCCAACTCATCTGCTGAGTTGCCGGGACTTTTTTTGGCATTTTGACAGATCCAAACCGCTGGCTGCTGCGAATATGTTATGATTCCGTTTCATACATATTGTTTGTGCAACCAGAGATAAAGAATGCGCTTGCATACATCGAAAGCAGGCATGGCCGATCGGGATCTGCAGAAGCTTTCTGCGAAGGCGCGGGAAGCGAGCGACTTCCTCAAGGCGCTCTCCCATCACACGCGACTGATTATTCTCTGCCTCCTGACGGAGGGAGAAAAGACGGTGGGCCAGCTCGAGGAAAGCCTCGGCATTCAACAGGCGATGGTTTCGCAGCAGTTGGCGCGCCTCAGACTGGACGGGCTCGTTTTCAGCCGTCGTGACGGTCGTATGATCTATTACAGCGTTGCTCATCCGGACACGACCACGCTGCTGCATTTTCTGTTCGCGATGTTTCCAGGAACACAGGACAATTGACAATCGGCCTTGCCGACTGCTCTCTCTGATTTGAAGGTGGCGGCGTGCCGCAGCTCGTCAGAGAGACCGAATGATCGATAAGCTGGAATTCTTTATTGCGCTCGCCAATGAGAAGCACTTCGGCCGTGCCGCGGAGGAATGCGGTATCTCGCAGCCAACGCTGTCGGCTGCCATCCGCCAGCTCGAAGACCAGCTTGGCGTCATGCTCGTGCAGCGCGGCTCGCGTTTCCAGGGGCTGACGCCGGAGGGTCAGCGCGTGCTCGAATGGGCGCGCCGCATTGTCGGCGACGCCCGCACGATGCGCGAAGAGATGCGGGCGGCCCGCAAGGGCCTGTCGGGGCATATCAGGATCGCTGTGATCCCGACAGCGCTCGCCATGCTGCCGCGCATCACGACGCCATTTCAGGAGCGGCATCCTGATGTGACCTTTTCCATCGTCTCGCGCAACTCGCTGCAGGTGCTCAGCATGCTGGAGAATCTCGAGATCGACGCCGGCATCACCTACCTGGAAAACGAGCCGCTTGGACGCGTGACCAGCGTGCCGCTCTATGCCGAGCACTACAATTTGATTACGGCCGCTGGCAGTCCTCTGTCCGATCGTGATAGCGTCACCTGGAAGGAAGTGGGTAACCTTCGGCTTTGTCTATTGACGGCGGACATGCAGAACCGCCGTATCATCAATCATCACCTGGCCGAGGCCGGCATGACGGCGCATCCGACGCTCGAATCCAATTCGATGATCGTGTTGTTCTCGCATGTCCGAACCGGACGCTGGGCCAGCATCATGCCCCGCAATGTCGCGAAATCCTTTGGCTTTCCTGCCGAAATACGCATGATTCCGATTGTCGAGCCGCTTGCGCACCATCTTGTTGGTCTGGTTGCGACGCATCGCGAGCCGTTCACGCCCTTGGTGTCCGCCTTGCTGCACGAGGCTCGGATTCTCGCTGAAGAGCCGGAATCTTGATAGAAATTTTCTATCGTTTGACGGAACAGCGTTATTGATCGCTTCGTCCATCCCTGAGAAAGTTCTATAATGAACGAACGCGAGCGGTTCTGTCGGCCACAGGGTTCTGAAGAAAATCCGCCTGCCTAGGCCGCGACGTGTAACTTGCAGGCCGTGGGAGAGCTGCTGATGAATATTCATGTCGCCAAGGGCGATATCGCAACACGTGCCACCGCGATCATCGATCAGCTTAAGCATCTCGAAGGCCCACTGCTGCCGATCCTCCATGAGATCCAGGATGAATTCGGCTATGTGCCGCAAGAGGCGCTGCCTGTCATTGCGAAGGAGCTCAATCTTTCGCGCGCGGAGGTGCACGGCGTCGTCACCTTCTATCACGACTATCGCGATCATCCCGCTGGCCGGCATGTGCTGAAACTCTGTCGCGCCGAGGCCTGCCAATCGATGGGCGGCGATGCACTGGCCGACCGCGTCAAGGCGCTGCTTGGCATCGACTGGCACGCCACGACGCCGGACGGAGCGATCACCCTCGAACCTGTCTTCTGTCTCGGGCTCTGTTCGTGCTCGCCGTCCGCCATGATGGACGGTGAAGTACATGGTCGGGTGGATGTCGCCGATCTCGAGGCGCTGATTTCGGAGGCGCGTCGATGACCGTCCGAATCTATGTTCCCCGTGATGCTGCCGCGCTGGCACTGGGTGCCGAGCGCGTTGCCAGGGCAATCTCCGAGGAGATTGCCGCTCGCGGTCTCGACGCGAAGATCGTCCGCAACGGCTCACGCGGCATGCACTGGCTGGAGCCGCTGATTGAAGTCGAAGTCGCCGGCAAACGGATTGGCTACGGGCCGATCAAGGCGAAGGACGTCGCTTCGCTCTTCGATGCCGGATTGATCGCCGGCGGCGACCACCCCCTCTGTCTTGGCGAGGTGGAGGAGTTGCCGTTCCTCAAGCGTCAGACGCGCCTTACCTTCGCACGCTGCGGCATCACCGACCCCCTCTCTCTGGATGACTATGAAGCCCATGGCGGCCTTGCCGGCCTGCGCCGGGCGATTTCGATGTTGCCCGCCGACATCGTCAAGCAGGTCACCGATTCCGGCTTGCGCGGGCGCGGCGGTGCGGGTTTTCCGACAGGCATCAAGTGGAGGACGGTTCTCGATGCTCCGGGCGAGCGAAAATATATCGTCTGCAACGCCGACGAAGGCGACAGCGGCACTTTCGCCGACCGGATGATCATGGAAGGCGACCCCTTCGTGCTGATCGAAGGCATGGCAATCGCAGGCCTTGCGACCGGCGCGACCAAGGGCTTCGTCTACACCCGCTCGGAATATCCGCATGCGATTGCGGCGATGAGCCGGGCAATCGACATTGCCCGCAGCGCCGGAATTCTCGGCACCTCCGTGCTCGGCTCCGGCAAGGCCTTCGATATGGAAGTCCGCACCGGCGCCGGCGCCTATGTCTGCGGCGAGGAAACAGCGCTTCTGAACAGCCTCGAAGGCAAGCGCGGCATCGTGCGGGCCAAGCCTCCGCTGCCGGCCCACAAGGGTCTTTTCGACTGCCCGACCGTCATCAACAACGTCATTTCGCTCGCATCCGTGCCCGTGATCATGGACAAGGGATCGGCCTATTATCGCGATTTCGGCATGGGGCGGTCGCGCGGGACCATCCCAATCCAGATCGCCGGCAATGTGAAGCATGGCGGTCTCTTCGAGACGGCCTTCGGCATCTCGCTTGGCGAGTTGGTCGATGCCATCGCAGGCGGAACCGCATCCGGACGGCCGGTGAAGGCGGTCCAGGTCGGCGGTCCGCTCGGCGCATATTTCCCACGCTCGTTGTTCGACACGCCATTCGACTATGAAGCTTTCGCGGCCAAGGATGGATTGATCGGCCATGCCGGTATCGTCGTCTTCGACGATACGGCCGACATGCTGAAACAGGCGCGGTTCGCGATGGAGTTCTGCGCCGTCGAAAGCTGCGGCAAGTGCACGCCCTGCCGGATCGGCTCGACGCGTGGCGTCGAGACGGCGGACAAGATCGCGCGTGGCATCGAGCCGGAAAAGAACCGGGAACTGCTCGCCGATCTCTGTAACACCATGAAGTTCGGGTCGCTCTGCGCGCTCGGGGGCTTTACGCCCTATCCCGTCATGAGCGCCATGACACATTTCCCGGAAGACTTCGTTCCCACACCTCTCATCGAAGCGGCGGAGTAAGACTATGCCTCTCGTCCACGAAACCGACTACGGCACGCCGGCCTCGACCTCCGAAACCATGGTGACGCTCACCATCGACGGCAACCAAGTGACGGTGCCCGAGGGGACGTCCATCATGCGCGCCTCGATGGATGCCGGCATCGAGATTCCGAAGCTCTGTGCCACCGATATGATGGAAGCCTTCGGCTCCTGCCGGCTTTGTCTGGTGGAAGTGCAGGGGCGCGCCGGCATGCCGGCCTCCTGCACGACGCCGGTTGCGCCTGATATGGTGGTCTCGACGCAAACCAGCCGACTGAAGGATGTCCGCCGCGGGGTGATGGAGCTTTACATCTCCGATCATCCGCTCGACTGTCTGACCTGTGCGGCCAATGGCGATTGCGAGTTGCAGGACATGGCGGGTGCGGTCGGTCTGCGGGACGTGCGCTATGGCTATGATGGCGACAATCACGTCAAGGTGCGCAACAATGGCGATCTCAACCTCAAATGGGCACCGAAGGACGAGTCCAACCCCTATTTCACTTTCGATCCGGCAAAGTGCATCGTCTGCTCGCGCTGCGTTCGCGCCTGCGAGGAAGTGCAGGGCACCTTTGCGCTGACCATCGAAGGCCGCGGCTTCGATTCGCGTGTTTCGGCCGGCATGCACGAGGACTTTGTATCCTCCGAGTGTGTTTCGTGCGGCGCCTGCGTCCAGGCCTGCCCGACGGCGACGCTGATCGAGAAGTCGGTGATCGAGATCGGCCAGCCGGAACACTCCGTCGTCACGACCTGCGCCTATTGCGGCGTCGGCTGTTCCTTCAAGGCGGAGATGCGCGGCGAAGAGCTGGTGCGGATGGTGCCCTGGAAGGATGGGCAGGCCAACCGCGGCCATTCCTGCGTCAAGGGCCGCTTCGCCTACGGCTATTCCAGCCACAAGGACCGCATTCTCAATCCGATGATCCGCGAGAAGATTACCGATCCCTGGCGCGAAGTGACTTGGGACGAGGCCTTCGCGCATGTCGCGTCGGAGTTCCGCCGCATCCAGTATCAGTATGGCCGCGACTCTGTCGGAGGCATCACATCGTCTCGCTGCACGAACGAAGAAACCTATTTGGTGCAGAAGCTGGTGCGCGCCGGTTTCCGCAACAACAATGTCGATACCTGCGCCCGTGTCTGCCATTCGCCGACCGGCTATGGCCTCGGCCAGGCGTTCGGCACGTCGGCGGGCACGCAGAATTTTGACAGCGTCGACAAGAGCGATGTCGTCGTCATTATCGGCGCCAATCCGACCGACGGGCATCCGGTATTCGCCTCGCGCTTGAAGAAGCGGTTGCGGCAAGGCGCCAAGCTCATCGTCATCGATCCGCGCCGCACCGATATCGTGCGCTCGCCGCATGTCGAGGCATCCTATCACCTGCCGCTGAAGCCCGGCACGAACGTCGCGATCCTGACGTCGCTTGCGCATGTGATCGTGACCGAGGGGCTGTTCAACGAAGCCTTTATCCGCGAGCGTTGTGACTGGTCCGAATTCGAGGACTGGGCAAGCTTCGTCGCCGAGCCGCATCATAGCCCGGAAGCATCGCAGAAGTTCACCGGCGTTCCAGCCGATCTGGTGCGCGGTGCGGCGCGTCTCTATGCCACCGGCGGCAATGGCGCGATCTATTACGGTCTCGGCGTCACCGAACATAGCCAAGGCTCGACGACGGTCATGGCGATCGCCAACCTCGCCATGGTCACCGGCAATATCGGCCGTCCCGGTGTCGGCGTGAACCCGCTGCGCGGCCAGAACAATGTGCAGGGTTCGTGCGACATGGGCTCGTTCCCGCATGAACTGCCTGGCTATCGCCACATCTCCGACGACGCGACACGCGATATCTTTGAGAAGCTCTGGGGTGTCAAGATCAGCAATGAGCCGGGTCTGCGCATCCCGAACATGCTTGATGCTGCGGTCGATGGCACCTTCAAGGGGCTCTACGTGCAGGGTGAGGATATCCTGCAGTCCGACCCCGACACAAAGCACGTCGCCGCGGGCCTCGCTGCCATGGAATGCGTCGTCGTTCATGACCTCTTCCTGAACGAGACGGCGAACTACGCGCATGTCTTCCTGCCCGGTTCCAGCTTCCTCGAGAAGGACGGCACCTTCACCAATGCCGAGCGCCGCATCAATCGCGTTCGCAAGGTCATGAGCCCCCGCAACGGCTATGCCGATTGGGAGGTGACGCAGAAGATGGCGCAGGCCATGGGCCTTGCCTGGAACTACGCGCATCCCTCCGAGATCATGGACGAGATTGCCGCGACGACGCCGAGCTTCGCGCTTGTCTCCTATGACTATCTCGACAAGATGGGCTCCGTGCAGTGGCCCTGCAATGAGGCGCATCCAGAAGGCTCGCCGATCATGCATGTCGACGGGTTTGTCCGCGGCAAGGGCAAGTTCATCCGCACCGAATATGTTGCGACCGACGAGAGGACCGGGCCGCGCTTCCCGCTGCTGCTGACCACCGGGCGCATCCTTAGCCAGTACAATGTCGGCGCACAGACGCGCCGCACGGATAACGTCGTCTGGCATCCCGAGGACCGCCTGGAGATCCATGCGCACGACGCCGAACAGCGCGGTATTCGCGATGGCGATTGGGTGAAGCTGACGAGCCGCTCGGGCGACACGACGCTGCGTGCCCTGATCACCGACCGCGTCGCGCCCGGCGTCGTCTACACGACCTTCCACCATCCGGATACGCAGGCGAACGTCATCACCACAGACTTCTCCGACTGGGCGACGAACTGCCCGGAATACAAGGTGACGGCGGTCCAGGTCTCGCCCTCCAACGGCCCGACCGACTGGCAGCGCGACTACGACGAGCAGGCACGCCAGAGCCGCCGGATTGTGAGCAAGCTGGAGCCCGCGCAGTGATGATTGACCGCCCGACCCGCGTCGCCGTCAAGCGCACCGCCCGCAGCGGCGGTGTCGTCATGCCGGGCGAGCGGATCGTTCCCGAGGAGGTGCCGATCGCGTTCTCCTACGGCGGCAGCACGCATGCCGTGATGATGGGAACGCCCGGCGATCTCGAGGATTTCGCCATCGGCTTCAGCCTCACGGAAGGGATCATTTCCGATAGCGGGCAGATCGCGGGGATCGAGATCGTCGAGAGTGAGAAGGGCATCGACGTCCAGATCGCTCTGGTCGACGAGATTGCTGCGGCGCTGACAGTTCGCCGCCGCAGCATGGCCGGGCCAGTCGGCTGCGGGCTCTGCGGCATCGAGTCGATCGAACAAGCCGTCCGCAAGGTTCCGGATGTGGCCGCGGTGGCACTCAAAGTGACCTATCGAGACATCGTCGAAGCGGTTTCGTTGCTGAATGGCGCACAGCCGCTGCATCGCGAGACTCGGGCGGTGCATGGCGCGGGCTTCTACCTGCCGGGCAAGGGGCTGCTTGCGGTGCGCGAGGATGTCGGCCGTCACAATGCACTCGACAAGCTTTGCGGCGCGGTGATCGCTCGACAGCAATCCGGAGCCGACGGCATCGTTGCCGTGACCAGTCGCCTTTCCGTCGAGATGGTGCAGAAGGCGGCCATCCTCGGCAGTTCCGTTCTTGTCGCCATCTCGGCGCCGACGGCCCTTGCCATTCGCACGGCCGATGAAGCCGGCATGACCCTCGTCGCCTTGGTGCGTGGCGAGGACTTCGAGATTTTCACGCATCCGCACCGCATCCAGCCAGGAAGCATTTCCGATGTCGCATGATACCCAGTCCAAACTTGTCTATATGGCCAATCAGATCGCGATCTTCTTCAAGAGCCAGCCGCAGAGTGAAGCTGCGCAGGGCGTGGCAACGCATATCAACAAATTCTGGGAGCCGCGCATGCGGCGTCAACTCTTCGAAATCCTGGAGGGTGACACCCATGGCCTCAGCCCACTCGTTATCCAGGCCGCACCGTTGATCAAACGGCCAGAACCGGTAGCGGGCGCACCCAACTAGGACCTCGGTGGCGAAGGCGGGCGCTGGAAGCCGACAGCGACGCGTTGCCGCCTGCATCGGTCGGGCCAGTCTGCGCTACGGCCCTCCTGCGATTGTATCCGTCAACAAAAAGCCGCCTTGAGGGCGGCTTTTTATATCGGCAAGGGGCTGATATCAGGCGGCGAGATCGTCTGTCTCGCTTTCCTTAAACATCTTGGCGAGGTTTAGGAAGCAGATCATGCCGTTCTCCGAGGCGATGATGCCCTCGCAGAAAGCCCGATCGAAGGAGGCCGTGACTTCAGGGACCGGCTGAACCTGGCTGGAGGAGATCGTCAGGATGTCCGAGACGCGATCGACCAGCATGCCGATGACCATATTGTGGACTTCGGCCACGACAATGGCGCTGCGCTCGTTGGCGACCGTGCTCTTCATGCCGAGCTTGAAGGCGAGATCAATGATCGGGATTACCGAGCCGCGGAGGTTCATGACGCCGATGACGTCGGCCGGCGCGTGCGGGATCGGCGTCGATGGTGCCCAGCCGCGGATTTCGCGGATCGTCGTCGTCTTAACGCAGAATTCCTGATCGTGCAGTCTGAAGGCAATGATCTCCAGCGTATCGCCGCTGAAGTTCGTGGAATTGATCGTAGCCATAAGTATTGTCCCAACCGTCAAAAGCCAGGGCAGAAGCAACCGCACCACCATTGGCGCAGATGGACTTTGCCTTCAAACCGCGCGTGCTCTTCCTGAGGAGGAGTATCGATACGGTTACTCCGGACCTTAATGGAAGAGTGTTGCCTAAATCTAAACTGAGGCAGCTGATTTTTGGCTAGTCGGAAGTGGTGCGTCGCGTCATCATTCGTGGATCGTCAAGGAGAATTGCGTCCGGTGCGATGGCGAGGATGCGCTCCAGGCCGTGCTGATCGACGTGGCCCACCGGAAAGGGCGGATATTCCGGGAGTGCGATCGAACGAGGTTGCCCAACCATGACAGCAACACGCATTCCCGCCTCACGAACGGCGTCAGACAATGCTGCTGTCGCCGACCCCTGCCACAATCTGAACCAGTCCGCTCCGGCTGCGTGTGTCGCACCAGCGCAGACGGGATCCTCGAGAAAGGCGAGGATCGCGATGTCGTTCGACAAACGACGGGCGGCGCCGATCAGCGCAATACTACGCAGTCCAATGAGCGCGCGTCGCATGGCACCGAGCTGCGCAACCTCGGGTATGATTTGCGCAATCGGTTCCTCGTGGCTCAGTTTGATGTCCAACAGGATGCCCAAAGGGTCAGAGGCTGCCAGGGCTTCCCCAAGGGTCATTACGCTTGGCAGCAGGCTGCGCAGTGTCGCAAGGTCCAGATCTGACACGGCCCGTGGGTCATTGCAAAGTCGATAGAGATCCGAATCGTGAACGCAAACGGGGACGCTATCCCACGTCAACCGGACATCGGTCTCTATAGCGTCGGCGCCGGCAGCCGCAGCAGCCTTGAAGGCAGAGATGCTGTTTTCTGCAGCCAGCGCTGCGCCCCCGCGATGCGCTACCGCAAGCGGGCAACGGTCCGGCGCGCGTTTCCATAGGTCGATGGCCATATGTTCCCTTACAAGCGAGCTCGACTCATTCGATCGGGCTCACCCTAGGTTTCAAATAGCCGGCGCACCAGTTGTCTCTTGCGGCAATCTAGCGCTAGGCAAGGGTCTTTTCGATCTGCTCCACGGCCCAGTCGACCTGGCTCTTGGTGATTACGAGCGGCGGGGCGAGGCGGATCGTGTTCTCGTGCGTGTCTTTGGCAAGCAGGCCGCGATCCTTGAGCGTGTAGCAATATTGGCGAGCGCCGCCCGCCTCCGGCACGAGCTCGACCGCCATCATCAGCCCGCGGCCGCGCACGTCCCTGACGATGTTGGAGCGGATGGAGCGCAGTCCTTCCAGGAAATAGTCGCCCATCTTTTCGGCGTTCTCGATCATGCCTTCTTCCGTCAGCACCCTCAATGCCGCGCGCGCGACGGCGCAGGCAAGCGGATTGCCGCCGAAGGTCGAGCCGTGCTGCCCTGGCTTCAAGACGCCGAGCACCTCGGAATTGGAGAGCACTGCCGAGACCGGATAAAAACCACCGGAGAGTGCCTTGCCGATCAGCGTCACGTCGGCTTCGATCCCCTCGTGCTCTTCGGCCAGCAGTTTGCCGGTGCGTCCAAGACCTGTCTGGATCTCGTCGAGGATAAGCGTCACTTTGTTTTCGGTGCAGAGTTCGCGCACGCGCTTGAAGTAGCCGCTCGGCGGGATGATGACGCCCGCCTCGCCCTGGATCGGCTCGATCAGCGCTGCGACCGTGTTCTCGTTGATCGCGGCGGCGAACGCGTCGGCATCGCCGAAGGGAATCGTCCGGAAGCCGGGCGTGTAGGGGCCAAAGCCGGTGCGCGCGTCGGGGTCCGTCGAGAAGCTGATGATGCTGAGCGTGCGGCCGTGAAAATTGTCGGCGCAGACGATGATTTCGGCTTTGCCCTCAGGCACGCCCTTCACCTCGTAGCCCCACTTGCGCACGGCCTTGATGGCGGTTTCGACCGCTTCGGCGCCCGAGTTCATCGGCAGGATCTTGTGCGAGCCGGTCAGCGCCGCGAGTTCTTCATAAAGATGTGCGAGCTGGTCGTTGCGGAAGGCGCGGGAGGTCAGCGTCAGCTTGCCGGCCTGCTCGACCATCGCTGCCAGGATCTTCGGATGGCAGTGTCCTTGGTTCACCGCCGAATAGGCCGACAGGCAGTCGAGATACCGTTTGCCATCCGTATCCCAGACGTAGACGCCTTCACCGCGGGTGAGGATGACATCGAGCGGTTTGTAATTGTGGGCGCCGAGGCGCTGTTCGGTGTCGATCAGGTTCTTGGAATTGCTCATGTCGGTTCTCCTCAGGCGGCCCGGGTCGGACGGTCGAAGATGCGGCGGCCAAAGAGGCTTGCCGTCAGCTCCACCAGGATCCGGGCGCTCTTGCCGCGGTCGTCGAGGAAGGGGTTCAGCTCCACGAGGTCGAGCGAGGAGACGAGGCCGCTGTCGCAGAGCATCTCCATGATGAGATGCGCCTCACGGAAGGTCGCGCCGCCGGGCACCGTCGTGCCGACGCCAGGCGCGATCTCCGGATCGAGGAAATCGACATCAAGGCTTACGTGCAGCAGGCCGTTTGCATTGGAGACCATACCAAGGATCTGACGCATCGTCGCCGCCACACCCTGTTCATCGAGCCAGCGCATGTCGAAGACATTGACGCCATGCTCCTTGATGAGCTCCCGCTCCGGCGCGTCGACCGACCGGATCCCGACCTGGAAGACGTTGCGCGGATCAACGAACGAACGTTCCTTCGGCAGAATCTCGGCAAGTTCGGCTTTGCCGCAGAAATAGGCGACCGGCATGCCATGGATGTTGCCGGAGGGCGAGGTGGCGGGCGTGTTGAAATCGGAATGAGCGTCGAGCCAGAGGACGAAGAGTGGCCGACCCTGTTGGGCCGCGTAGCGCGCCATTCCGGATACGGTGCCCATCGACAGGCTATGATCGCCGCCAAGGATCAGCGGAAATCGACCGGCGGCCGCGGCCTCATAGACACCGGCTTCGAGCGCGCGGGTAAATGCGCCGACGACGCGCAGATTGTGTGCCTTCGGATGGTTCGGGAGATCGCGCGCCGGAACGACATGCACGTCGCCGGCATCGACCACATCATAGCCAAGATCGACCAGCGTCTGATCGACGCCTGCAATGCGAAGCGCGGCCGGACCCATGGCGGCACCTCTGCGTCCCGAACCCTCTTCCAGCGGTGCTCCGATGAGCGTGACCGATCTTGCCTGTGGCTGCATGCTTTTTCTCCAGCTCGCGTTTTCGGAAGCATATTGAAATATCGGCACGGCGACAAATAGATGAAAAAGTGCCAATTATGCGCTATCATTGATCAGTTTGATAAGTGCATTTCGACAAAGTGAAAGCCATGGACGATCTTGATCAGGAACTTCTCAGCGCTTTGCGACACAATGCGCGCGCTTCGGTTTCTTCGCTAGCAGCAATGACCGGTGCATCCCGTGCGACGGTCGCCGCGCGCATCGACCGGCTGGTTGCCAACGGCACCATTGCTGCATTCACCGTCCGCACCGGCCATGAAACCCGCGCGGCCGGCGTGCGCGCGATCGTCATGATCGAGGTGCTGGGCAAGCTTGCGGACAAGGTCGCCGATCAGCTTCGCGGTCTGCCGCAGGTGCGTGCGTTGCACAGCACCAACGGGAAATGGGATTTCATTGCCGAACTTGAGGACCGCGATCTCGTCTCCTTCGACGAAACGCTGCGCCGCATCCGGCTGATCAATGGCATCAATACGACAGAAACCAACATCCTGCTGAAGACCAGGAAGGCCAGCTTCTAGTATTCGTGCTCGTAGACGATACCGGCTTCACCGGCACCGTCGCCACCCGCGCCGGCGCGCAGCTTCACACCGCGGCCGACATCGAGATTGATAATCGCCTTCGCGCCGCCCTTGCCGGTGGTCTGCTGCAGTTCGAAATAGGTCCGGTCGTTGAGATAGCGGCCGACGCTGACGTTGGTGCGGCCCTTGGCATCGGTACTGATGTCGAAATCGTCGACGCCAAGCTGGTTGCGGAGGCCCTGGAACAGCGATCCGGAACGACCGCCGGCCAACTGGGCCACGGCATCGGCGAGCTGGGCGATCTGAACCGGCGACAGTCGCGACATCGATTGCCCGAAGATCAGCTGCGCCAAAACCTCGTCCTGCGGCAGGGCTGGAGACGAAGAGAAGGTGATCGAGGGGTCGGTTGCCAGCCCGGTTACATCGACTGTCAGCGTCGTGGAGCCGGAGGTCGAACTGGCTTCCATCTCAAGCGCAGGCGTCAGATCGCCGGCAAATGTTATACGGCTTTTGTTGGTGAAATCGAGCCGTCGGTTCAAAATTGTCAGGCGGCCGCGCCGCATGGTGAAGCCGCCCGAAACGATCGGTTCTGCCGCCGTTCCCCTGATCGTGACGCTGCCGCCGAGTTCGGCGTCGATGCCGCGGCCACGCACGAAGATCTGTGAGGGAGCGTCCAGCTGAAGATCGAGATTGATGGTGTTGGATTTTGCACGAGCGCCCTGTTGTGTCTCGTCGCGCAACTGCGCCAGAACCGCCTTGGGGGCGTTTACGTGTCTGATGTCGATCTCGCGCAGCGAGGTCGGAAGCCTCTCGGGGACGGTGATCGAAGCTCTCTCCAGCCGCAGCCTGCCGTTCAAAGTGGGGTTGGCAAGCAGCGGACCGCGCAAACCGAGCGTGCCGTCAACAGTCGCCACCACCAGCGTTCCATCGACATAGACCGCCCTGTCGAGTTTAACGTCGATGCTGGCGGGGAAGTTGGAGGCCGGCTGTATCCCAATGCTGCCGGACACCGAGACGCTGCCGCCGCTGGCGAGTTGACCGGTGAGCCGCGAAATCACCGCCTCGTTGCCGTTAAAGCGGATATCCGCGGTCAGACTGTTGATCGCCAAGTTGCGGCGGACATCGACGATCCTTGCGCCACTGGTCGTTACCGTGCCGTTGATGGACGGCGCGGTGGCGGTTCCACTGATCTGCAGATTGAGACTGGCGGTGCCCTCGGCAACGAAGCCCCGGGCGGCAAGCTGCGTACCGAGCACGGCGAATGGCAGATTACCGGAAAAGCGCATATCGAGCGCGCGATTGCCCGTAATCGTAACGCTGCCGCCGCCCCGCAGGGAGAGTCCGCTGTCGCCGGCCAGATTGGTATCGATCGTCAGCCGGTCGTCTTTCAGCCTTCCGTTTGCAGTGATGCTCAACGGCGAAAGTCCGGCGCTTCTGGTTTGGCTGGTGGCAGCACCCCTCCAGTCGAGGTTGAAGTCTACAGCCGGCAAAGGCAGCTTGCCCGATACCTTGACCGAGCCCGAAATGTTGCCCTCGGCGGCCAGCCCGGGCACGAATGCGTTAGCAAGGCCAGCAGGCAGGTTGGAGATATCGGCATCTACGGCCAGCGATTGGGCATTCTGCCCAGCGATGACGAAGTTGCCTCCGGCCTTCATCGACACGCCGTTGCCGCTCAAATTCGTCGTGAAATCGAGCCTGCCATCCACTAGCTTTCCGTTCGCGTTCGCCGAAAGCGGCCGGATACCGGATGCCCTCGTCTGCGTCGTTGCGGCGTCTTTCCAGTCCAGCTTGAAATCGATGATCGGGCTGTTCGGCGTCCCTGAGGTCTTCGCGGTGCCTGATATCGTTCCTTGCGCGCCGAGGTTCGGGACGAAGCCATTGGCGAGGCTTGCAGGTAGATCCACGATGTCGGCGTCGACCGAGAGGCCCTGGACGCTGGCGCCTTGCAGGTTCGCCGTACCTTTCGCTTTCAGCAAGGTACTGCGACTGCTGTTCAGCGTCGCGTCAAAGGAAATCTTGTTGTCGGCAAGGTTGCCGGCAGCGTTCAACCGAAGACCGGAAAGGCCGGCAGCCTTCGTCTGACGGGTTCCAGCATTGTTCCAGTCGAGCTTGAAATCGACGGCAGGAATCGGGAGCGAGCCAGAGGCTGTCGCCGTGCCCGAGATCGTCCCTTCGGCACCGAGATCAGGCATGAAATTGTTGACCAGCGCGGCGGGAAGGTTGCTGAGCGTCGCATCTGCCTGCAGACCCTTCACGACCGTTCCCTCAACCGTAAGCTTGCCCTTCACCTTCAGGGCAGAGCCGCCATCGCCGTCGAGATTCGTCTCGAAATCGAGTGTGTTTTTCGCGAATGTGCCCTTGGCGCCGAGTGCGAGGGCAGAGAGGCGTGCCGCCTTCGTCTGGGTGGTTGCGAGGTCCTTCCAGGTGAGGTCGAAGCTTGCCGTCGGCTGCTGAAGCGTTCCGGAAGCGGATGCCATGCCAGAGATCGTGCCACTGGCGCCAAGGTTGGGAACGAAGGCGTTTGCCAGGCTCGCGGGAACGTTCAGTATCGTCGCATCGGCAGTGAGGTTCAAGATTTTCGTTCCTGCCAGCGAGACGTTGCCGGACGCCTTCAACGCCACACCGCCGTTCGCGCTAAGGTCGCTCTGGACGGTCAACTTTTCATCTGCGAAGTTTCCCTTTGCCGTCAACCTGATGCCGGCTAGGCGGGCTGCCTTGGTATGGCTGGTTGCTGCATCCTTCCAAGCCAGATCGAAGGTTGCTGTCGGCGTCGGCAACTTGCCCGAGGCCGATACGGTTCCCGATATCATGCCTTCCGCAGCAAGATTCGGGACAAAGCTGTTGGCGAGTGCCGCCGGAATATTGGCAAGCTGGCCGTCGAGTTTCAGCGTCTGAGCGTCGGCGCCAGCAACGACGAAATTGCCCGTCGCCTCTAGCGACATACCGCCGCTACCGCGTGCGTCAGCGTCGAAGTTGAGAATATTGTCCTTGAGGTTGCCGCTCGCCGTCAGCCCAAGCGACGAGAGCTTGGCACTTCTGGTCTGGCTCGTTGCGGCGTTCTTCCAATTCAGTTTGAAGTCGAACGCAGGGGCAGGCAGCTTTCCGGCTGCCGTTACGTTGCCGGAGATCGAGCCTTCGGCGGCAAGATCAGGAACAAATGCATTCGCCAATCCGGCCGGGATGTTGACGATATCGGCATCGACTTTCAGCGACTGCGCATTCGGGCCGCCGGTCACGACACTACCGCCGGCCTTCAGCGATACGCCGCCCTTGCCACTGAGGCGCGTTTGAAAATCGAGCGTGCTGTTGGCAAAGGTCCCGTTTGCACCGATCGCCAGCGGCGACAGGCCGGCGCCCTTTGTCTGGCTGGTGGCGGCATCTTTCCAATCCAGGTCAAAGTTGGCTATCGGCGCTGCCGGCGTGCCAGTCACGGCAACCTTGCCCGAGATCGTGCCTGCGGCATCGAGCTTCGGGACAAAACTATTGGCAAGGCTTGCGGGCAGATCCCGTATGTCAGCCTTGATATCGAGAGTTTCGCCGACTGTGCCGGTCACGTGAACCGAGCCGTCGCCGGTCGTCAACTCCATCGCGCTCAGCGTTACGGTACCGCCACTGATTGACACCGCCGACGGTGATGCGAGCTCCACTGGAATGTTGCGCGGCTTCGCAGAGAAACGGTCGAGGCGAAGCAGCGTTGTGCCGGCGTTCAGCTCGACATTGCCAGATGCGACCAAGGGACTGGCATCATAGGTGGCGCCGAGATCGAAGTTTGTCCGGTTCTGTTGCTGGGCGAAATTCAGCGCCAGTCCTTCGGCTTTGTTAGCACCGGAGGCAAGCTCTTCTGCCTTGATCGTGCCGTTCGCGGCAAAGGCCTTCAGGTCACTGACAGAAACGTTGATGTCGGGTTTGACGACGGCAAATGTGTCGCGCTTCAAGCCGTTGCCGGAAGCGACAATCTTGAGTGCAATCTTGCCGTTGTCGTTGGCAATATCGATGGAGCCCTTCAGGTCACCTTCCGCTTTCTGACCGGCAAGCGCAGCGAGAAGGCCGAGGTCCGGAAAGTCGAACGTCGCCTGTCCGGTCGGCTGGAAAGCAGAAGATAGTTCGACGTGGCCTGTCAGGCGGTTATTGCCGACGTCGGCGACGATCGAAGGAAGCTGCACTTTCCCGTCCACCACTTGAACGGCGGTGCCGGCATTGATTAGCTGCTCGTCGATCGTGCCCTTGGCGGTAATCTCCGCCTGTGGCGCCTTCGGGTCCGCCGTTCCCGAAACGTTAATGTCGAGCTGTTTGACCTGCCGGCCCGCCATCACGAGTGACGGGCCCTTGATATCAGCTGCCACGGCGAGAGCGGAGACATTGCCTTTTGCGCTCAGCTGGTAGGTCAGCTCGCCTGTCGCGCTTTCAAGTAGCGCCTGAACATTTGGAACGCGACCGGAGAGATTGGCATCGAGCGTGTCCTCGTCGAGCACCACGCCGCCTGTAGCCTCGAGAGCGCTCGACTTGATGGAGAGGTTCGAGATGTTGAACTTCGAGGGAACCGTTCCTGCAACCTGGCCCTCGATCACAATCGGTGAACTGAAACGCGTTGCGACCGCAGGCGGCAGCGCCGCAGGTTGGACAGTCAGCTTGACGTTGCCGGTCAGCGAGCTGGCGCTCAGTTTGTAGGAACCGTTGAGGCTTGCGTTCGTAGCTGCGCTTTCGATCGTCGCGCCGTTGAAGCCAAGCGCATCGGCCGAGATTTGCAGCGGTAGCGTTACCGTGACGGGGCCTTGAATTGCCCGGTTGATGTCGGGATTGACGAACGACGTGTCACCTGCAGCGAGTGTAATCTGAACGCTTCCCGAGCGGCCGGCGAGATTGAAGTTGTCGCTCTTTGCCGTCAGCTTCACGTTGCCCATCGTCCCCTGTGGCAGCACGGCGGAATCGAGCGAAGCGCTCGCGTTGAGGCGGGAGGCCTTGGCATCGCCCGTCAACGAAAGATTGACGCCGGAGATCAGGAAGCGGGCTTCGCCTTCGGCTAACGGCCAGCGGAAATCGACCGGGCCTGACGTTCCCAACAGATTGGCGTTCAGGCTGTTCTTGCCCTTCGGATCCAGAGTGCCCGATGCAGCGATCACTACGGCGCCGGTTGCCAAATTGCCGGTCTGGATATCGATCTTGCCTCTGTTATCGAAGTTCGCGGCGAGGTCGATGTTCGTCTGGCCCGCAAAGAGGGGGCGGAAGGCAGCCGGCAGCAGGGAGCTGAGGTCGCCGCCGCCCTTGAGGTCAAGGTGATGGAGGCTCTCCGGCGTTAGCGTGTGGCGTGCTTCGATCGAGGCGCGTTGCTGTCCGTCGAGAGCGGCCTGGAGTTGGCCGCGCCAATCCGAAATCGGTCCGTCTCCCGTCAGGTCGATTTCGACGGCCGGGTTGCCGGGCAGTGCCAGCAGTCCCGCGAGCAGCCCACCCTTCGGTTCCGTCAGCTTCGCCTTCAGCCGCAACTGATTGCGATCCGGCATGAAAGCAACATCGGCGATCAGCTTTGCATCCGGAGCATCGTGACGGTGGACGTTGATCGACGCACTCCCGCCTTCGTTGTCGGCGCGCACGCTGCCGTCCCCTGCAAGCGAGAAGGCCCGCCCGATCAGCGGCTGGGCGAGGTTGATCTCCGGCAAGGCGATCTTGTCGATGTCGATCTTGATCGGCAGCGAAAAGCCACTGTCGGCTTCGCCTGCCGCAGCCGGACGTGAGGGGAGCGTGCGGACGGGCTGTCGCAGCACGTGGATTGCCGCGGCTTCGACGCTTCTGGCGTGGAACCTGCCGGTGAGGAGAGTCAGGGGATTCCAGTTTATGGCAAGGCCGTCGATCTGAGCGAAGACGCCCTTTGTGTCGGAAAGTACGATCTGGCTGGCACGCAGCCCGCCGGTCAGCAGCCCCTCTGGGTCCTGAACCTTGATGGTCATGTCCCGGTTGGAGAGGCTCGAGGCGACCCTGTCGGCGACGATGCGTGCACCGAAGGATGTGAAGCCGAAGATACCGATGGCGATGGCAAGCAGGACCAGGGCGGCCCCAGCGGAATAGCCGAGCAGCCGCACGATCCAATTCAAGATTTTCGCCAGTGTCTGCATGGTCGCGGACATTACTCCGTTTCTATGGCGGCTCAAGGCGCACGAGCGCAGTGAGCCGCGAGTGTGTTAGAATGACTGACCGATGCCGGCATAGATGCCATAATCCGTGCCATCCTCGTACTTGTTGAGCGGTACCGCAAAATCAAGCCGCAGCGGACCAAACGGCGTTGCATAGCGGATGCCGATGCCCGCACCGGCCCGAATGTCGGAAAAATCGGGCGCTATGTCGGCTGAAACCGTCCCGACGTCGATGAATGGCACGATGCCGATCGTATCCGTGATCTTCACTCGGGTCTCGAACGAGGCAGTGACATAAGAGGCGCCACCAGTCTCCTCATTGTCGGCGTTACGCGGCGAGATTTCCTGGTAGCCATAGCCGCGAACCGAACCACCGCCGCCGGCAAAGAATCGACGTGTGGCAGGAATATTCTGGAGATCGTCTGCCCCCAGAAGAAAGCCCGCGGAAAGCTTTCCGGCGAGAACGATGCGGTCTTCCGCTCCCAGGCCCTGATATCCGGTAATCGAGCCCTCGAAACCGGAGAAGAAGGTTCCATTGTAGGCCTCGTAGCTCGGCGTCGCTTTCAGCATCGCCCGATAGCCTTCGGTCGGATCGAACTTGTTGTCTCGCGCATCGCGGTCATACTGAAACGGCAAAGAGAAGGTCAGGTAGCTGTTCTTGCCGAAGGCATCGTCATCGCGTTCCCAGCTTACCTCACCGGAGCCCGTGATCGTATCCAGATCGGATAGCTCGTAAGAGAGCCCGAGAGAGGCAGTGACGAGCTTTGCGGCGTAGGCGTCGGGGTTCTCAGTCTTGGCCAGGATGCTCGCCCGCAAGGTCGCGGCCGGAGAGAAAGCGCCAGGTTTGGTGAAGGCGACACCGGCGGAATAGTCGAGATCGCCGATATTGGTCGTTTCGCCCAATCGGCCCACTGACCCTTCGATGCGCAGCGCTTCGGCTTCTCCGAAGAGATTGCGATGACCCCAGTAACCGTTGACGCCGAAGCCGTCCGTTGTCGAATACTGGGCGCCGACGCCGAGGTAGCGCTGCTTGCCTTCCGACACTTCGATCGTCATCGGCAATGTTCCGTCCGGCGCCAGTGCGTCTGCCTCGTGGATGGTGACGCTGGAGAAGACGCCCAATGCGCGTAGCCGGTCTCCCGCCTTCTTCAAGGTCTCCGGCGAATACTGTTCACCCCTGTTCAGCCTTGAATAGCGCTGGATGAAGCCCGGTCGAACGGTTTTTTCGCCGCTGACGCCGACGTCGCCGATCGGCGCGACCGGACCGCCTTCGGCGGCGAGCACAATGTTGACTGTGTTCGTTCTGTGGTCGGCTATGACTTTGCGGGTCGTCAACTTGGCCAGCGGACGGCCTTCGCTTTTCAGCTGCTCGACGATCTTGTCGCCAGCCTTGATGATGGTCAGCGAACCGGCCGTTTCACCTGGAGCAAGATCGTAATCCGCCGGATCGCGGCGTGCGGCGTCCCCGCCGAATTGCACTTCATGGACCTTGAAGACAGGGCCTGCGGCGACATTGATCGTCACAGGGACGGGGCGTGAGCGATTGAAGGTCGGATTGGGCGGGAGGGCGTCGATATCGCGGCCATCGACGCTGATCGTCACCACGCCGCCGTAGCGGGCCTTCTCGAAGAGAGCGGCGATCAGCCGTTCGCGGTCGTCCCTGGCCTTGACAACGACGCCCAGGTCGCCGGAGACAGGCCGGTCCTTGTCGCCGACGAGACGGGAACTGTTTTCCAGTGCCTCCTTGAGATCGGCATCGTTGCTGTCGGTCGTCAGCGTCACGTCGTAACGAACCGGATCCGGTATCTGGTCGCTGGCCGATTCGTCGTCCTTGCCCCACAAAGTGATGCCGAAAAGCTTGAAGGCGAAAGCCTCCGAGATGAGCGCCGGCGAAAACGTGAACGCAGCCGCGACGACCAACATGGTGCCTGCGCGCCGATACGCTATACCCGGTTTCGGTACCGTCCCTCTAGTTTGCATCCGCCGCTTTTGGTTACACTGGAATTAAGCTTCGCGCCCCCCGGCCGGCGGCAACCTTAGCGGCAAATTTCCTCGGCGTGTACCGTTTTAAATCGCTTAAGCGCTGAAATGGTGGAAAAAATCAGAAATCCCGGGCTGCGAACCCGGGATTTCGGGATGATTTTGCGTCGGCTCAATAACCGCCGCGGCAATCGTCGATATAGCGGCGACCATACTCGTCGCGATAGTAGCACTGTCCCGGCTGCTCAGCGACACGACCGATAAGGGCGCCCGAAACGCCGCCAATAGCCGCACCGACGGCGGCTCCGCGAACATTTCCCGTCACCGCACCCCCGATGATCGCGCCGGATGCTGCACCGATGCCGGCGCCCTGCTGTGTCGGCGTGCAGCTTGCGATCGAAAGTCCAATCAAAGCGAATACAGCAATCTTCTTAATCAAATTCTTCTCCTAGGTTGGTCGCCCTCAAAGAGCGGTGGCCGTCCCTGATTCTTGTTTTTGTCATGCTAATCGTCAAACTGTGGCGCAAAAAGAGCAACCCTTTCGGCGTTTGGTTTTTCGCACAATTGGCGTTGCAACTTTCGCCTAAATTCGGCGCAACCGAACGCGCCGAATTTAATTAGCCTCCCTAAAGTAGTGGTTGATCCCAAAGCGAAAAAGTCAAATGATACCGTCCGTGCCTGGAGGAGGCGCGAGGAGGAAATCATGGCGAAAGTGAAACTGACGGTGAACGGCCGGGCAGTGAGTGGCGACTGTGAAGAGCGCACGCTTCTTGTCCATTTTATTCGCGAAAAACTCGGTCTGACGGGAACGCACGTCGGCTGCGATACCAACCAATGCGGTGCTTGTGTCGTTCACATGGATGGCAAGTCGGTGAAGAGTTGCTCGATCCTTGCCGTCCAGGCGTCGGGGTCGACGATCACCACCATCGAGGGGCTTGCCAGCAACGGCGAATTGCATCCTGTCCAGGCCGCCTTCAAGGAGCATCACGGCCTGCAATGCGGCTTTTGCACGCCTGGTATGGTGATGACGGCCGTCGACATGATCTCGCGTCACGGCGGTCACCTGGACGAGGAGACGGTTCGCCACGAGCTCGACGGCAATATCTGTCGATGCACCGGCTACCACAACATCGTCAAAGCCGTCCTGTCTGCCAACGAGCAGATGCATGGCGTTGCCAAGCAGGCGGCCGAATAGCTCTCAGGAATTGTCTGGCTGACTGCCGAACACGATTCTCTTTGGCGGAATGCCAGGCCCGAAACCCCATTGGGAGGACATCATGGGTGTTGAAGGAATTGGTGCACGCGTCGCACGAAAGGAAGACAAGCGGTTCCTGACCGGCAAGGGCCGTTATACGGACGACATGGTCGTGCCGGGCATGAAATTCGCCTATTTCATCCGCAGTCCGCATGCACACGCCAAAATCAACGGGATCGATGCAGCCTCCGCCAAAGCCATGCCCGGTGTCATCGACGTGCTCGATGGCAAGCAGTTGCTCGCCGACGGGATTGGCAACCTCATTTGCGGCTGGATGATCCATTCGAAGGATGGTTCGCCGATGAAGATGGGGGCCTGGCGCCCGCTGGCAGTGGAGACCGTCCGCTATGTCGGCGATGCCGTCGCCGTGGTTGTCGCCGATTCCCTTGCGGAGGCACGGGATGCCGCAGAAGCCGTCGTCGTCGACTATGAGGAATTGCCCGTTGTCGTCGAGGCGGTCGAGGCGCTGAAATTGGGGGCGCCGCAGCTTCACCCGGAAGCTCAGAACAATCTGATCTTCGATTGGGAACTTGGCGATGGCACCGCAACCGACAAGGCTATATCCGAAGCGGCACACGTCACCGAGATCGAGATTCACAACAACCGCCTGTCGCCCAATGCGATGGAGCCCCGCGCTGCGCTCGGTATCTACGACGCCGCCGAAGATCACTATACCTGCTACACCACCAGCCAGAACCCGCATGTCGCGCGCCTCGTGATGAGCGCGTTCTACAATGTCGCGCCCGAGAACAAGCTGCGGGTGATCGCCCCCGATGTCGGCGGCGGATTTGGATCGAAGATCTACATCTATCCAGAAGAGATCGTCTGTCTGTGGGCTTCCAAGAAAACGGGCGTGCCGGTGAAGTGGAATTCCGATCGCACGGAGGCCTTCCTGACGGACGCACATGGCCGCGATCATGTGTCGAAGGTGAAAATGGCCTTTGACAGCGACAACCGCATCATCGGGCTGAAGGTCGACACCATCTGCAATCTCGGCGCCTATATGTCGCTCTTTTCGTCGGCGGTTCCGACCTATCTCTACGCGACCCTGCTGTCCGGCCAGTACGATATTCCGGCGATCCATGCCAATGTGCGTACGGTCTATACCAACACCGCACCGGTTGATGCCTATCGCGGTGCCGGCCGGCCGGAGGCGACCTTCCTGCTCGAGCGGACGATGGAAACGGCCGCACGCGAGCTCGGCATCTCACCGGCCGAGCTGCGGCGGAAGAACTTCATCCGTTCCTTCCCGCATCAGACGCCTGTCATCATGAATTATGACGCCGGTGATTACGAAGCATCCCTCAATGCTGCGATGCAGGCCGCCGACTGGAACGGCTTCCAGGCGCGCAAGACCGAAGCGGCGAGCCGTGGGATGAAACGCGGTCTCGGCATGAGCTGCTACATCGAGGCGTGCGGAATTGCCCCCTCGCAGGCGGTCGGCTCACTTGGTGCCGGTGTCGGCCTGTGGGAATCGGCCGAGGTGCGGGTCAATGCGGTCGGCACGATCGAAGTGCTCACCGGGTCCCACAGCCACGGCCAGGGGCATGAGACGACCTTCGCGCAGCTCGTGTCGGATCGTCTCGGCGTTCCGCTGGAGAGCGTGTCGATCGTGCATGGCGACACCGACAAGGTGCAGATGGGCATGGGCACCTACGGCTCACGTTCAGGCGCCGTCGGTATGTCTGCCGTGGTCAAGGCGCTCGACAAGGTCGAAGCCAAGGCCAAGAAGATTGCCGCCCATCTGATGGAGGCCGACGAGGGCGATATCGTCATCGAGAACGGCGAGGTCAAAGTTGCCGGTACCGACAAGAGCCTCCCGTGGTTCCAGGTGGCGCTTGCTGCCTATACCGCGCACAATCTGCCGGGCGGCATGGAGCCGGGGCTGAAGGAGACCGCCTTCTACGACCCGTCCAATTTCACCTTCCCGGCCGGCTGCTACATCTGTGAAGTCGAAGTCGATCCGGAAACGGGCAAGACGGAGATCATCCAGTTCGTCGCAGCGGACGATTTCGGCAACATCATCAACCCGATGATTGTCGAGGGGCAGGTTCATGGCGGTATCGCACAGGGTATCGGTCAGGCCCTGCTCGAGGCCGTGCATTATGACGAAAACGGCCAGCTGTTGACGGCAAGTTTCATGGATTACGCCATGCCGCGCGCTGACGACCTGCCGTCGTTCAAGGTCTCGCATCAGGTGACGCCGTCCCCGAGCAACCCGCTCGGCATCAAGGGGTGCGGCGAGGCCGGCGCGATCGGGTCCCCCCCAGCACTCATCAATGCCATCACCGATGCCATCGGCAACAACATGCTGACGATGCCGGCCACGCCGCAGAAGGTGTGGATGGCGGCACGCGCGGTTCATTGAGGAGGAACGACGATGTATCAGACCAACTATCACCGCGCGTCCTCGGTCGATGAAGCCGTCAGGATGATTTCGGGAACGTCGGAAGGCAAATATGTTTCCGGCGGCATGACACTGATCCCGACGATGAAGCAACGCCTCGCCGCGCCAAGCGACCTCGTCGATCTCAGGCATATTCCGGCGATGCAGGGCATCAAAGTCGATGGTCGCAAGGTGACCATCGGGGCGGCGGCGACGCATGCCGAAGTCGCCGCGTCGGCGGCTCTGCGTGCGATCTGTCCCGCGATCTGCGACCTCGCCGGTACGATCGGCGATCCGCATGTCCGCCACATGGGTACGATCGGCGGTTCGATCGCCAACAACGACCCTGCGGCCGACTACCCCTCCGCCATGTTGGCGTTGAATGCCCACATCATCACCAACAAGCGTGAGATGCCCGCCGATGACTTCTTCACCGGTCTGTTCGAGACGGCATTGGAGGATGGCGAACTGGTGACGGCGATAAGCTTCGAGGCGCCTGACAAGGCCGGCTACGCGAAGTTTCCAAATCCGGCATCGCGCTATGCGATAACGGGGGTCTTCGTTGCCAAAGGGGCCGGCGGCGCGCGGGTTGCCGTCACGGGGGCCGGATCGAACGGCGTCTTCCGCGAGACGGCCATGGAAGCCGCACTCAACGCCAACTGGTCTCCGGGCTCTGTGGCAGGCGTCGATGTCAATCCTGCCGGGCTGATGTCGGACCTGCATGCCAGCGCGGAATACCGCGCCAACCTGATCAAAGTGATGGCCAAACGCGCTGTCGCCGAGGCAGGCTGACGAAACCAGTCTGATCGCGAGGTGGCATTGGTGCCTCGCGATCCTTCGCTGCGTCTGGCCAAAACCAGCTTTTTCGAATTAAGATAATTCAAGACTATGGGCCTTTTGCCGCAGTTGATGGTAAAGCGGAGGGGAAGGGGTTGACGTGCGCGCGTCCGTTGGCAAGAACGCTCGCACGATACTGGAGCAGATGATGGATTTCGAAGCGTTCTTTAAAAACGAGTTGGACGGGCTTCACAGCGAAGGCCGTTATCGCGTTTTTGCCGATCTCGAGCGTCACCGCGGCAGCTTTCCGCGCGCCACGCGGCACACGGCGGACGGCCCGAAAGAAGTCACGGTCTGGTGCTCCAACGACTATCTCGGCATGGGTCAGAACCCGAAGGTGATCGAGGCGATGAAGAACGCCATCGATCACTGTGGCGCGGGTGCGGGAGGCACCCGGAATATCTCTGGCACTACCCACTACCACGTTCTGCTCGAGCGCGAGCTGGCCGACCTGCACGGCAAGCAAGCGGCGCTGATCTTCACCTCGGGCTATGTGTCCAACTGGGCCGCGCTCGGCACCCTCGGCGCCAAGATCCCCGGCCTCATCATCTTTTCCGATGCGCTGAACCACGCCTCGATGATCGAAGGCATCCGCTATGCCAAGTGCGAGAAGGTGATCTGGAAGCACAACGACATCCACGATCTCGAAGCCAAGCTGGCGGCCGCCGATCCGAAGGCACCGAAGCTGATCGCGTTCGAATCCGTCTATTCGATGGACGGCGATATCGCGCCGATCAAGGAGATTTGCGATCTCGCCGACAAGTACGGCGCGAT